>JAQIDD010000157.1 GCA_027858215.1 Candidatus Delongbacteria bacterium
ATCTGTCTGACTAGCTGCCTGTTTCTCTTAGTGCAACTTCGTGTCTTCGTGACTTCGTGGCTGTTTCATTTAAACTCATCAGTGAAAAATCCCTATAAATGGGGATAGAAAAACCCTGCTCTAATGTTACTTTTGTTATCATATGTCTGGATGACCGGGATGGAAAATATGAATTATGAGATTGTCGGAATTAAAAAAAGGTCAAAAGGCCGTTGTACTAGGAGTATCAGGAAATTCTGAAATTTCACGCCGTTTGATGGAAATGGGATTTGTGCGTGGAAAGAAAGTTAAGAAGATCAAGAGCGCTCCATTTACTGAACCTGTGGAATATGAGCTTTCAGGCTTTCAAATTACATTGCGAAACAACGAAGCAGCGTTGGTAAGAGTTGCTACAGAAAATCAACCTGAAGAAGAAACACAAGAGAAGGATGACTCTTTATGGTTTGCTGAAGCCATCCCCGACGACAAAGTCACGGAGAAAAAATCATCTTTTGTCATTGCGCTGGTAGGCAATCCCAATTGTGGCAAAACAAGCATTTTCAATCATGCCACAGGGGCCCGGGAACATGTTGCCAATTATTCAGGGGTAACCGTTGCTTCAAAAGAAGGATGGCTCAAACTGAACGGCAAAAAAGTGAAGATTGTTGATTTACCGGGAACGTATTCTTTGTCAGGGCAATCCCCGGATGAGCGTTTTGTTGCCGATTACCTCATAAATCGTACCCCTGACCTCATTATCAATGTATTGGATGCCAGCAACCTTGACAGGAACCTGTATTTAACCACTCAACTCAAAGAAACCGGCATCAAAACCATGGTTGCTTTGAATATGTATGACGAGTTGAAAGACGCCAAAGCCAGCCTGGATATCCGGGGATTTGAAAAATACCTCGGTGTACCGGTGGTACCGACGGTCGGGAAAGAATCAAAGGGGGTAAGGCGCTTGTTCATCCGTGCCGGACAATATCACAAAGAGCCTCTATTTATGAACCGTTCAGCGCAAATTATATATTCTCCTGAATTAGAATATGCATTGCAGCGGTTTACTGAAATGACAGCAGATATTCCATTGTCTGAAACATTTACACCACGCTTTTTTGCCTTATCCATTTTGGCTAATGAACCGTTCATATACACGATACCGTCAGTAAAAAACCACAAGGATGAAATTTCCAGGATACGTAACATGGTCTTTCGTGAACATTGTGAGTTCAGTGAAAGTGAAGTATCCAGAAGAATTGTGGAAAAGCGATACCGTTACATCGAAAGTGTATTATCCAAAGTTTATATTTCTGGAAACCGGCGAAAAGAAAACATTACTTCTAAGATTGACTCTGTACTGACCCATGAAAAGTTTGGTTTACCCATGTTTTTTGTGTTTGTGTGGCTGATGTTTTTTCTGACGTTCAGGCTGGGGGAATATCCCATGAACTGGATTGAAAATGGCATAGGGTCACTTGGTGGCTGGGTTCATAATTCCATGCATGAAGGCATGTTGTCAGACCTGATTGTCAATGGTATCATTGGAGGTGTAGGCGGGGTGCTGGTGTTTTTGCCCAGTATTATGATATTGTTTTTCATGATTTCCCTGATGGAAGACACAGGTTACATGTCAAGGTCTGCCTTTTTGATGGATAAACTGATGAATAAGGCAGGTTTGCATGGAAAATCTTTCATTCCATTGCTGATGGGATTTGGATGTAATGTGCCGGCTGTCATGGCCACACGTACCATCGAAAATAAACGAGACAGGATGCTCACCATGATGGTTATCCCATTTATGTCTTGCCCTGCCCGGTTACCTGTGTATGTGCTTTTTATTTCTGCATTTTTCCCCGGCAATCAGTCTCTTATCCTGTTTGCTATATATGGGATAGGTATCCTCGCTGCCTTTTCGACTTCCTTTATATTGAGTAAAACTGTTTTTTCTAAAGCGCCCAGCCCTTTCATCATGGAAATGCCACCCTATCGTGTACCCGGGATTGTTCCTTTGTTGAAGCATACCTGGTTTAAATCTATGCATTTTATCAAAAAAATGGGAACCATTATTTTCCTGGCATCTGTCATTGTGTGGGCGCTTGGGTATTTTCCACGTGATGAAAAAATAATAAATCGTTATGACACACAAATAGCTCAAATATCACAACAAACAGAAACATCTTTACCAGCCGACTCTGCATCTGTTTTAACAGAAAAGAAAAATCAACTAAAACAGGATAAACAAAAAGAATTGCTCTCTAATTCATACATCAGCAAATTTGGTAAGGCTATTCAACCTGCCTTCGAACCCATTGGTTTCGATTGGAAAATGTCAGTGAGTATTCTTACCGGCGTGATGGCAAAAGAAGTAGTTGTCAGCACGATGGCAGTTCTTTATCAATCTGGGGAATACCAGGAATCCAAGGGGAAAAAATCAGGATTGGTGGAAAATTTACGTGCTGAAAGCGCCAAAAACAAAACATCCAAACTAACCTATTTTGCGTTCCTGGTGTTTATTCTTTTGTATTTCCCATGTTTTGGTACCATTGCTGCGATGTGGCGTGAAATTAAAAATCCGGGTTGGATGATCTTTGTGGTACTCTTTCCCCTGGTGCTTGCCTGGACGTTAAGTTTCTTTATCGTTACTGTGGGGGGATTGTTCTAATTTCACAATCATTGCAACTCACTGAATGGAATATCAATGTTGAAATATACGGAGCTTTTATTTCCTGTGCTGTCTTTAACATCCATTAAATCAAAATAATGGCCGTTTTTTGTGATGAGTTTTTGCGATTGCATTTTCATGTCAAGGTATTCAATAACACGGTATTCTTCACTGACATTAATGATGATATAAGCCGAAGCAGCCGATGTCCCGTCTCCGGATTGCAGTATGGATTTGATGAGTTGGTTGTAATACAAACTGTGTATTTGGGCCATTTTGGAATTTCCTGTTTCTTTCCATGCCACATAGGCATAAAAATGAAAAATCGGCACATGAAAAAGTTTGTGATACACCGTCTTTACCACTTCAGAAGCTACTGTATATTCTTCATCATCCAGTAATGATTTTATTTTTGACAAATGCTCATTATCGGAATATGGCTGATAATCAGAGGTTCTTGTAAATGCCATCCTCAAAGCTTCATAATCTGCTTTTTTCGGATGATTCATGGCAGAATCAAGTTGTTGGGAATACACTTTGGAAGCTTCTGATTCAGATAATTTGAGCATTGGGTGTAAACTCTCCAGGTTAATATCATTGACATCTGGGGTTGCTCTGAAAATGCTACAAGCAGTAAACAACACTGGAATCAGGAGGCTGAATATTATAACAACAAATTTTTTCATCCGGACAATCTTTTCTTTATCAAACTAACGGAAATTATCTGAAATTGTTTACAAGGAACTCTGAATAATGGTTTCTCACAATGCATAGATGCGGATTGGAGGGACGCAATAAAATAAAAAAGCTGCCAGAAAAAGTCTGACAGCTTATTTTGTGTTAGATGACAGTATGTTATTCTTCAGAATACACTTCAAATTCAAATTCAGCTTCAATGTCTTTATATAGTTTTACAGAGGCTTTATATTTGCCAACCTCTTTAACGGGATCATCCAATTTGATGTTTTTTCGGTCAACCGTTATGCCTTCTTTTTCGAGCGTTTCAGCCAGGATGATTTCATTTACGCTGCCAAATATCTTGCCGGTGCTGCTTGTTTTAGCTCCGATCCGGAATTTAGTATTAGCGAATTTATCTGCCTGTTTTTGTGCTTCTTTGCGAATTTTTTCGATTTTATGAGACCGTTGACGCATGTTTTCCTCGTGCATTTTACGGGCAGATTTTGTTGCAATGACAGCCATTCCGTTTGGAATAAGGTAATGCCGTGCATACCCGTCCTTGACATTGACAATATCATCTTTTTCACCTAAATTCGGCATATCTTTTTTTAGAATAATATCCATAGTTCCTCCTCCTTTTTATTTCATCAAATCAGTTACATAAGGCAGCAATGCAATATGACGAGCTCTTTTTACGGATCTGGCCACTTTACGCTGGTATTTTAAAGATGTTCCTGTAATGCGCCTGGGCAAAATTTTTCCTTGTTCATTCAGAAAACGTTTCAGAAACTGCGGGTCTTTGTAATCAACATATTTAATGCGATTCTTTTTAAACCGGCAATATTTTTTCTTTTTCACATCAATTGACGGGGGAGTAAGGTATCTGATTTCTGGTTCTTGTGCCATGGTTTATGCCTCCATTTTTTCTTCGGTTTGTTTTTCAGCTTTGATTTAAGCTTTGAGCCTTCTCTTCTTTTCACTATACAGGATAGCGAATTTGTCCATTTTCATTGTCAAAAAACGGATAATTCGCTCATCACGGATAAATTCTGTTTCCAGTTTTTTGATGTTTTCGCCGTCCATCCTGAATTCTATCATGTGATAAAATCCGGTGGATTTGTGCTGAATGTTGTAAGCAAGCTTTCGCAGGCCCCATGATTCCTCATGGACAATTTCACCGCTCATGTGTTCAATGAACCCTTTGAATTTTTCAACCGTTTCCTTCATCTGTTTTTCAGACAAAACGGGAGTTGCAATGAAAACGGTTTCATACTGATTAATCATATTTCACTCATTTTTAGTTAATAAATCGAGGGGCAAAAATACATAACAAAAATAAAACATACAATTATTTAAAGGGATAATTTCCGGAAAATTAATGAAAATTTCTTGGGATAAAATAAATAATGCATATATTTGCAGCCGCAAACGCCCAGATGGCGGAATTGGTAGACGCGCTGGTTTCAGGGACCAGTGGCCGCAAGGTCGTGCAGGTTCGACTCCTGTTCTGGGCACAAACAAAAATGTTCTCACATAAGTAATTAACAAATCGCCCAGATGGCGGAACTGGTAGACGCGCATGGTTGAGGGCCATGTCCACATTAGTGGGTGCAGGTTCGATTCCTGTTCTGGGCACAAAAAGCCGGTATGTATATGTACGTACTGGCTTTTTTTCTTTTAAATTTGTCAGAACAAATGATTTTTGGCACTTTTATTGGTTCATTTTTCTGAGAACAAAAAACACATAAAATATGAGAATTTGTGGTTTGGTAATCCTGTTTTTTGTAATGTCTTTTTACACATTTGCACAAAACAATGAAACACAGGGAGAAACTAAAATCCAATGGATGGATCTAGAAACAGCCATTGAAAAGCAAAAACAAAATCCCAAAATCATCCTGGTGGATATGTACACCGATTGGTGTGGATGGTGCAAAAAACTTGAAAAAGAAACATTCAATCATCCCGAAATTGCCGCGTATATCAACCGGAATTTCCACCCTGTTAAATTCAATGCAGAAACCACAGACACTATAACCTATTATGGAAAAACATACATTAACAAAAGAAGTGGCAAACGCGCAACACATCAATTGGCCTATGTTATTTCCAATAGTAAAAAAATTTCATTTCCGTCCATCGTTTTTATTGATGAAAATGGAAAATCAAACCCTATACCGGGTTATCTGAATGTAAAAAACATTGAGCCCATACTCGTATATTTTGCTGAGCGTATTAATAAATCATGCGATTATGATTTTTATCATAAAGCATTTAAGACATTGTACCGTCCTGAAGACACTGTCAGCATGGATACAAGTGGAAATGTCAATTGGCTGAGCCTGGAGGAGGCTTTAATGAAACAAACTCAGGATGGCAAAAAGCTAATGTTTCTGTTTTACTCCGACACATATCAACC
>JAQIDD010000164.1 GCA_027858215.1 Candidatus Delongbacteria bacterium
AATAACAAACACCATGAATTACGACAGATTAATAAACTATTTCAATTTTGAACCGCAAACCATTGATGTGCGGTTGTTTATCATCAATGCATTGATTTGCATTGTGCTGGCAATTGTTCTGGAATTTACGTACAGGAAATGTGCCCACAGTTTGTCAAACAGAAGCCGCTTTGCATACAATTTTGTGTTGGTTTCACTGACAACCATGCTAATAATCACCCTTATTGGAAGTTCGGTAGCACTTTCCTTAGGCCTTGTTGGTGCGTTGTCCATTGTGCGTTATCGAGCAGCTATAAAAGAACCCGAGGAACTCTCATACCTTTTTATTGCCATTGCAACCGGTCTGGGGATGGGCGCTAACCAACCCGGTGTTACCGTAGCAGCCTTTGTGATTATCCTCGGTGTTATCTGGATACGATATCTCATAAAACCAAACAACAAAAACAAAATGTTCAATTTTGTGGTAAGCATGCCCTCGCCTGATAAAAACAGTATGGATCAGGTAAATGAAATTATCAGCAGGCATTTTAAACGGTATTCCCTGATGCGATTTGACGAAACAAAAGACAGCCTTGAAATGGCTTATGACATCAGATCTGCGGACACCGAAAATCTCGGGAAATGTAAACAGTCACTTTTGGAGCTTAAAGAAGACACATCCGTTTCCTTTGTGGATGCTGAATAATATGTCACAACCCGCTATTGAAATATCACGAAAACGTTATGAACGTAAATATACCCCGGAAGTCTTAACGGCACCCCAGGCAAAAAACATCATACGTTCATCTCTGGGGTTTTTCAAGCCACTGCATCATCCCCGGTACATTAATAACATTTACCTCGACACGATACGTTTCGACAATTATTACGATAATGTTCACGGCAGCAGCGAACGTAAGAAAATCCGTATTCGCTGGTATGGTGATTTGATACAGCATAACGTAAGTCCGTTGCTGGAAATCAAAATCAAATCAGCCCATGTGGGTGACAAAATTCAGTTTATGCTTCCGCATTGTGACATTGCAACTATTCTTCACTCCCATTCAGCCATGCAAGCATTTTTTCATCAGGCAGAACTTCCTGTAACAATCTCCAATATGTTGAAAACACTTCATCCATGCTTGCTCAACAGGTATAAACGTACTTATTTCATTGATACCACCGGAAATTTCCGGATGACAGTGGATGAAAACATCCGGTATCAGGGTCTGCGTAACAACTTTAATCGTATTATCAGACCGGTAAGCCTGAACAAAAATCCGGTAATTGAACTGAAATATGACGAAAAATTTGATAATGAAGCCTCACGGATCACTGAGAACATACCTTTCCGTCTGACAAAAAATTCAAAGTATGTCAACGGCATTGAGAGTTTCTTTAATGTTGTCTATTAAGCATATTAAAATGATAAAATCCTGCGTAAAACTGTTACCTGTCATGTTGTTGCTGTGTGGCATATATGCTTGCAGCCCAAAAGAAAGCACCGAAAAAAAAACGCCTGAAGCCGTGCATTTCTGGCACGACACCACTACCTTTCATGCTTCAGGCATGGTAAATGCACTTATAGAAATACCCGCCGGATCGGACAAAAAATATGAATTGGATAAAACCACCGGAGAACTTAAATGGGAAACGCTTGAAAACGGCAGGAAACGACACATTCAATACTTGCCATATCCTGCAAATTATGGCATGATACCACGGACGCTCCTGCCCGAATCCGAAGGCGGTGACGACGATCCGCTGGATGTTATTATACTGGGTCCGACCATAAAGAGAGGAACGATTGTTCCATGCCGGATAATCGGCGTCCTTTTATTGACGGATAGTGGAGAACAGGACGATAAACTTATTGCTGTAAGAGACAGTACGGCATTTTCCGGCATAACAAATCTTGATGAACTGGATTCAAGGTTTCCGGGAGTAAAAGAAATCATTAAAATCTGGTTTACACATTACAAAGGAGATAACATAACCACTTCTTTAGGGTGGAAAAATAGTAAAATAGCGTATGAGATACTTGAGGAAGCTGTATTTGAATATAAATCTGAATTTACAGACAGTGTAGATCTTTAATCCGCAAGCATTAATTCTCCATCCTTGATTGGAATATGTTGATTGTTCTTAAACAACAACGTATCATTTATAAGGTAATACACATCAGTATCTGACTGCCTGATCAGGAAATCAGTATAATAGATATATATTCCCGGATCGGTTTTACAATGCAGGGTAAAATTTAATGTCCTGGCATCTTTTCTGCGGTAAAAATAGTAGGAAATTAATGTCCAGTCGCCTTTTTCAGCTCCGTTTTTCATGCTAAAATAATCTGTCCAATTCTGATTTTCGTCTTTATCTATCTGATTGATTATCATGTTTACATCTGAGCGTATTCCTGCGTTGTAATACCAAAAACTCAATTCATACCACTGGTTTGGTTTGAAAAAACCAGATGAAAGATGGCATAACCTGTTGTAGCCATGCATCTTGCTCCTATGAGCCAGGGATGTATCCAGCCTTTCCTGTGGATATTGTGTTTTGAATCCTTTGAAATGAAAACTCCCGGGTCCTTTAGTTGATACCAGGCTTTTTCCTGCTATAATATCGTCTTTTATGTCATGAATGTCTGATGGCGTATCGCTATTCAGCGTGGTGAGATCAAAAACAGCCACATTTTTGTGTTGCCCGATCTTATTTGACATATAGGGGAAAAGATAGTCGTATTGTTTGTCATTGAGAATATTAGGGTCAGAAATAAACAAATATTTTGCGCCTTTTTCAATAAAATGATCAATGCGTTCTGTTCCTTTGTATTGTACCAAACCAAAATCTGTCCATCCGGGCTGATCCATCAGGTACAGACTGATGTTAATGGAAGGGTCCGGGATGCTAATTACCGGGTCACGGGGTTTTATTCCAAGTTCCCGGTTATATGCTTCCATCCCCATAAAACCCGAATAACGGATTTTATGCAACTTATTAAAATACCCTTCATGTTTAACATGAATCACCTGGTGGCATTTATAAGCATAATAGCCAACCAGCAGTGCAAATGCAATTTTAAAAATGATTGATGTATAAACCCGGGGGAGGTGATTTTTGATCAGATAAAACAAATTGATCAACGCAAACAAAACAACAATAAAAACATTGATCAGGTAATAGTCATGGTTATACAAAGACCTGAAAAAGAAAAAGAAAAAGGCTGTCCCGGCAATTACCGACAGGAAAAACACCAACGAAAAAAAGCGGTTGGTTTTTTTAAAAAAGATAATGGATGTTATCAGGCTGCCAAGCGCTATATACAGCAACGAAACGTGGAAATATGAGTTAAGCCATATTTCACGTATTTTCCGCCATATTTCTGCGATGGTATCCGGGGGCAGTTTCCAGATAGCCCTAAGCTCAAGTGGCGAGATGGTGGCGCCATATTTAGTGTTGAACCATTGAGCAAAAGTGTACCAGATGATTACACCGGCAAAAGGAATGATGGCAGGAATAATGTATTTTTTATAATTGTATTTTTCCCTGAAATCCTTGTCAAACAATTGCATGAGCAAAAATGCTCCCACAAGACCCAGCAGCGACACTATGGATGTAACTTTTGTGGTGGCAGCAAGCAGGTAAAATAGTGAAGCCAGGTACAAACAGGAAATGTTGTCTTTCTTCAGATGACGATGCAAAAAATACAGGGCCATAAACACAAAACCAAAAGCGGTGGTGTTGGGCAAAAAACTGTTGGTATAGTAAACCAGTGTGGGGGAGGTGAAAAGGGCAACCACTATGATCAAACTCCAAAACTGGTCTTTCAGATAATACCGGAGTGTTTTAAACAGCAGAAACAGCCCCACAAGAAATATCAATGCATTGAATATCCTGAAGATCGCATCATCCGGTCCGAATATTTTATACAACACAGCAACAGAATAATAGAGTAATGGCAATTCTGTGAATGAAACATCTGTTGTGTGATCCTGGCCCAATAAATTATACATCCGTGCTTCTGCAATGTTCAGGTCATAATTGTAATAATTCATGGCGTATCCTGCACCTACACACTGCCTCCATTGATGTAAACCCTGGGGCGGATCAAATGACGTGTTATGAAAACGGTAAAAAAACAGTAATCCCACAATGACAACAAGAAAAAATACTGTTCCTGTTTTGAGTATTTTTTGTGTGCTGAATTCCATAATTGAAACAATGTTGTTTTTTATTTGATGGCAAATATAATAAAACCAGGCATTCTTTTAATGATGCTGTTTTTCTTTATTGATACTTTGCCTGATTCCAACTACTGCCGCGTTGTCATGCGGTTGACTTAGAAAGACCATTGATTGGGATTGTTTCGAAAGTTTTTTTACTTTTGAACATAAATAATAAGGCTTGTTCTTTTCATATTTCATAGCGAAATTTGAAATCAGATTTTGGCTGGAAACGAAATAACAACAACATGAATAACAAATAATGACAAAGAAAGAAATATCCATAGTTGTTCCCGCCTACAATGAGGAAAAAGCTATATCACACTCGCTGGATAATTTTGTTGAGCTGGATTTGCATGAGAAATACGAGATTATTTATGTAAATGATGGTTCTGAGGATCGAACAGCAGAAATCATTAAAAAATACCCTGTAACGCTCGTGAATCACAACGCAAACAAGGGGTATGGGGCAGCTTTAAAATCAGGCATCCGCAAAGCCTCGGGGGAAAAAGTGGTTATCCTTGACAGTGACGGTCAACATGACCCCAAATACCTTGAAAAACTAGTATCAATGCTTGATGATTATGATATGGTAATTGGGGAAAGAGAAAGTGGTTCTCACCAGGTAAAGCGCAGGCAAAAAGGAAAAAAACTCATCAAAAAAATTGGTGAATATTTGGTAGAACAAAAACTACCGGATTACAATTCCGGCTTTCGGGGATTTGACAGGGAGATCATTTTGAGTATGTTGCACATGATGCCAAATGGGTTTTCTTTCTCTACCACCTCAACCATGGCATTCCTCAAAGACGCATACACCATAGGCACTTTTCCCATTCATGTGGATGAACGGGTGGGCAGAAAAAGCAACGTGAAATTTGCCAAAGACGGGTCCAAAACCATATTGTTGTTATTCAGGATCATCATGTTGTTCAATCCCCTGAAAATATTTTTCCCCACCAGCATCATCATCTTTGGTATTGGTATCGTATGGGGAATTACAGGGTATTCCATCGCCGGCAAATTTCCGAACAGTGCCATATTGATATCCATCATGGGGATGTTTTTGTTTTTCATCGGACTGGTAGCGGACCAGATTGCCATACTAAACAGAAGACCTGTAAAATGAGCACACCTGAATTTGTCAATAAATGGTCGGATAAAGATGTGGAAAAACACTGGGATGATGTGGCTTCCATTTATATTAAAGAAAACAACCGGGTGAAAGATGCCCATGACCAACGATTCATCGAAAGTGTAAAATACCTTGATCTGACTGATGGGATGAAAGTGATCAACATCACCAGCCGCGATTGTGAAGCCAATGATTACATCCTGAAAGAAAATAAAAAGGTGGAAGTGATAAACACCGAAATATCAGCCGGCCTGATCGCAGAAGCTAACAAAGCCAGGCCTTATGTTAAACAGGTGAAAATTGAAACCTATTCTGAACTGCCTTTTGAAAACAACACATTTGACCGGGTGTTGTCGCTTGAAACCCTGGAACATGTGAAAGAACCGGTGCAATTTTTAAAAGAACTGAATCGTGTCAGCAGTCGGGATGCACGGATGGTATTGAGTTGTCCACCTGCCACAAGTGAAATACCTTACCGGATTTATACAGCCTTGTTTGGTGGCCACGGCGAAGGGCCACATCGTTTTCCGCCATCAAAACGCGTGAAAAAAATGTTTGAATTGTCGGGATGGAAACTCCTGATGCACAAGGGAACTGTTTTGATGCCGGTAGGGCCTCCCTTTTTAAAAAAATGGGGCGAAAAAATCATCAATAAATGCCAGGGAACATGGATTTCAGAATTAGGAATACGCCAATTTTATGTCTGTGAAAAGCAATGAAAAATTAAAAAAAGTGATGCGCTCGGAATTGTGCAGCCGCTGTGGAACCTGCGTGGGATTGTCAGGGGGAAAGCTTGTTTTTGACAATAAGGAAGGAAAATACCTGCCAAAAATTACCGGCAAACTGGATGACAAGCTTGCAGATAAAATATGGGCTGCCTGTCCGGCAAAACATTTTGATTTCCCTGCCTACCGCCACAATTTTTATCCGGATGCATCGCATTTTCACGAATACACCGGCCCGTATGAAAACATGTACATTGGTTATGCTACCGATGAGAAAGTAAGAAGAAATGCTGCAAGTGGCGGCCTAATTTCGGCTGTTTTAATCCATCTGCTGAATTCCAATGCCATTGATGGGGTGGTAACCCTGCGTATGTCAAAAACCAAACCATGGCTAACAGAACCTTTCATTGCTACCACCAAAGCCGGCATCATAGAAGCCGCTGAAAGCAAATACATCATCAGTTCTGTCAATGATATTTTACCTCAGATGGAAGCTTTCATCGGGAAACTCGCCTTTGTTGGCATACCTCCACAGGTGCAATCAATCAGGAAATTGCAGAAAATGAACGATCCCGCTGTCAGGAACATCAAATACATATTTGGTCCTTTTTATGGCAACACATTGTATTTTTCATCGGTAAAAAGTTTTTTGCGTTCACACGGAGAAAAAGACCATTCAAAAATCAAAAAACTGTATTTCAGATACGGGGAATGGCCTGGCAGCATGCGTGTAGAAATGCAATCAGGGAAGATACTTGAACTCAAAAAGTTCCATGCCAATTACCTGATTCCATTTCATGTGGTAAAAAACTCCCTGTATTGTACCGATTTCACCAATGAATTTACGGATATCAGCGGTGGCGATGCATGGGCTCCTGTGTATGAAGAGCGTGGTAAAGGGTTTTCCATGATCATTGCCAGAACCCCGGCAGGCACAAAAATCATCAACGAAATGGTAAAATCAGGAGCTTTGCATACAGAACCCCTTAGTGAAAAAGAAGCCATCAAAATGCACAGCCATGGGTATGATTTAAAAAAAAGAGGGAGTTTTATCCGCATTAAATTCCGAAAATTATGCGGCAAACAAATTCCCGATTACGGCTATACATTATCGGGATTTGGGATAAAACGGCATGTGATGGAAATGGTAATCAGCTTTTTGTTTATGGTACTGCGAACACGATTAGCAAGATGGACGGTAGAACAATTGCCTCCGGGATTTATTGGGAAACGTTTTGAAAAAGCACGTAATTTCTGGAAAAGATCAACACGCAAAATTAAACGTGAAAACCTGGCAGAATGAAAAACAAGAAAAAAATAAGCCCCTTTTTGATATTGCGCCTGCTGGGCATTGCTTTGTTTGTGTTCATTTTATGTCGAATTGATCTCGGGGCAATGTTTGGGGAATTAAAACACCTGGTTATCAGGTATTTTTTGTGGGGAATTCTTTTTCAGATACTTGTTTTGTCTTTTAAAGGCATACGATGGCATGTAATGAACGACGGCCGTACTGCATCTCCTTTTTGGATCAGAAGTTTTGGGCGATTTTTTGAAAGTTATGCCATTGGTGTAGTTACCCCCGGGAGACTGGGAGAAGTGCTGAAAGCCGGACACGAACAAAACAAAAATGAAAAAGCAAACAGCTTTATTCGTGTGATCTCAGAAAGGGGATTTGACGTCAGCATTTTTGTGCTGATTGCAGTAGCTGCACTGTTTTATGGTGAATTTATTCAAATGGGAAACAACTCCAAATGGGCGTTTCTGCTGTTGGGAGTAGCTTTGTTAATCTTTTCTTTCCTGTTGTTAACCTCACCAAAGACATGGCGGGTGCTGCAAAAAATCATACATAAATTCCCGGGGAAGTTTTCACATATTGACATAGCCGGAAAACAATACAAAAAAGGAACGGTATGGCTGGTCTTTTTGCTTTCGCTGCTGAGCAACGCCAGTTACTTTGTTTCCTGTTATTTCCTTGCACTCAGCGTGAATTTAACCATTCCACTTATTGATGTTGCAGCAGGAGTGGCCATTGCTGGTTTATTGAACATGCTGCCGGTTACCATCATGGGAATGGGCACACGGGAATTGAATTTATTGAGTGTGTTCAGTTCGCTGCCTTCAGCATCAGTTTTGGAG
>JAQIDD010000214.1 GCA_027858215.1 Candidatus Delongbacteria bacterium
ATAACCCACATATTTATGAAAATTCAACACAGCATTATTTTATTGGCATTATGTTTTCTTTGTCCTGCTTTATCGGCACAAAACACGCATAAACCAGACACAAGCAAGCCAAGGAACATTAGATTTGAAATGGCACAGGCCCGCATGAAATTCAATAATGATAATTATCCTGGAGCATTGAAGATGTATGAAGGCATGATGAAAACCAATCCCAATGACATTACGCTGAATTTCAGGCTTGGGGAATGTTATTTTGTTATAGACAGGTTTGAGGACGCCATCCCGCCACTGGAAAAATGTGCAGAAGCAGGAAGCGATGATTTTGATATGCTTGACTTCTATTTGGCCCGTTCATATCAAAAGAATCAACAGTTTAAAAAGGCAAAAGTACATTACGAAAAATATTTAAGCAGCTTGTCAGACGATGAAGCTGAAACAGATCCGGCCAACGTATATCTGAATAAAGTGAACAATGCCGTCCGGCTGATGGACCAAAAAGTTGATGTTGACATATCCAACATGGGGAAAGTCATCAATTCAAAATACGTGGATTCCAACCCATCCATTACTGCAGACCAGACCGTATTGATTTTCACATCCCGTCGCCCTGAAAGCAGCAAAACCCTCAGAGACCCGGTTACCGGCGAATACTTTGATAACATATATATATCCCACAAACAAAAAGACGGCACGTGGTCTGAAGCCAAACCTATCCCCGGTGAAATAAATACCCCTGATGCATACGAAGCCAACAGCAGCATTTCTCCCGATGGGAAAACCATTTTTATTTACATGAACATCAACGGGATAACGCAAAGCGGCGACATATATGTATCACACAAAAACAATGAAGGGACATGGACCAAACCCCAACCATTGAGGGAAAATTCACCCTCGGGTTTTTTCAAAAAAATCGCCCATGGCTTTGACATACTTTTTCACGGAGAAAAATCCATCAATTCCAGTTATTTTGAAACCTCTGCCTGCATTACAGCCGACAACAACAGCCTTTATTTTATCAGTGAAAGGGAGAAAAAAGGTTTCGGACAGGGTGACGTATGGGTTGCGCACAAAATTGGAAATGGATGGAGTGTGCCCAGGAATTTAGGCAAAAACATCAATACAGTAGATGATGAAATATCCGTTTTTATTCATCCTGATGGAAACACCATGTTTTATGCTTCCAACGGAAAACATTCCATGGGTGGTTATGATATTTTAATGAGCAGGAAGGAAGACGGAAAATGGTCAGACCCTGTTAATCTCGGATATCCCATCAACACCCCTTACGATGAATTTCATTTTGCTCTATCTGCAGATGGAAACACAGCTTACATATCCAGCAACAGGGAAAACAGCATGGGTAAAACGGATTTATACACCATTGATATGAAAACATACTTTGATGAAATGGATTTTGGGTTTGAACAACCCACCCTAACAGTAGTAAAAGGCTACATAATCGATGAAGATAAAAATCCGGTTGCCACCGAAATTGATATTTCAGACGCTGAGACAGGAAAACATGTTACTACGATTATGTCCGATGAAAATGGCGAATACTTCATAACCCTTTCACAAGGGAAGGATTATATCCTTTTAATTAGCCACAAAGACATGGAACCCATTGCCAAAACCATTTCCATTCTGGAAGAAGATCAAGCTCAAAACACAAAAACATGGCACTTTATTTTAAATAAGAAATAAACCATGAAATTTAGCCATTTCATATTAATATCATTTCTATCAATGTTGTGCTTGCTGGGTCCCGGTAATAGCAAGGCTCAGGATAACAGAAAAAAAGATACAACCACTCAGGATGGTTTTTTGGTTTACAAGCTTGAAATCTTTGAAAAGATTAGCATGTCAGCCTGGCGAAACACACAACAGGCCTTCAATGAAGCCGACAGCCTTGAAGCTGATGTTTTTCTTATTCACATGAACACGTATGGCGGCCTGGTGGTGGCAGCCGACTCAATACGTACGGCCATTTTGAATGCTGATATGCCTGTGTGGGTTTATATTGATAACAACGCAGCTTCAGCCGGAGCGCTGATATCCATTGCCTGTGACAAAATCTTCATGAAAGAAGGTAGCAGCATTGGTGCTGCCACCGTAGTCAGCCAGGATGGCAAAGCCATGCCCGACAAATACCAGTCATACATGCGTTCTACCATGCGTTCTACTGCGGAAGCACACGGAAAAGACACCATCATCAATGGAAATGATACCAGTTATGTGTGGAAACGCGACCCCGCCATTGCTGAAGCCATGGTTGATCCGGATGTGTATGTTCCCGGGGTCATTGATTCAACAAAAGTATTGACTTTTACTGCAAGTGAAGCCGTTAAACATGGTTTTTGTGATGGCATTTATGCAGATATTCAAAGCCTGATGCTCGAACAAGGCATCAGTGATTACGAAACCAAAACCTTTGAACCCACAGCTATGGATAAAATTCTCGGGTTTCTTACCAGCCCGGGATTTCAGGGCATTTTGGTAATGCTGATCATCGGAGGCTTGTATTTTGAATTGCAATCTCCCGGCATCGGGTTCCCGTTTATCATAGCCATAGCTTCAGCGCTGCTCTATTTTGCTCCCGCCTACATCGAAGGCCTGGCAGGACACTGGGAAATATTGCTTTTTATTGCCGGCGTAATCCTGATAGCGGTCGAAATATTTGTCATTCCGGGGTTTGGTGTTGCCGGTATATTGGGAATTGCAGCTCTTATCATTGGACTTGCTATGTCAATGGTAGGCGAATATGAGATCAATCCGCCTCAGGGAGAAATCAACCTTGCCCCCCTTGTCAAAGCCCTGGCTGTTGTCATTGTGGCCTCTACGCTGTCGTTTTTCCTGTCAATATGGTTGTCAGGTAAACTTTTCGGGCAATCCACGCGCTTATTCGGCTCACTGGCCCTGGATACCACTCAGCAAACAGAAGAGGGATACATCAGTGCCGACAACTCATGGCGGGATATGATTGGAAAAACAGGCACTGCTTTATCTGACCTCAGGCCATCAGGTAAAATAGAAATTGATGAAAAAATATACAACGCAAAAGCAATAAATGGTTACATCGAACAGGGGAGTCCTGTTGTTGTTAAGCGCTTTGAAACCGTACAATTATATGTAGAGTTAATAGAAACAGAATAATTATCACATGGCACAATTTGTTCGTGAATTTAAAGAAGAAGATTACCAGGATGTGCTCCATGTCTGGAATGAAACAGATATGGGCGGTGAACATCGTGGTGATAATCTTGATGTAATTGAGGATACCATCAACTTTGGTGGGAAACTGTTTATCCTCGAAGATGATGATCACGGCATCATCGGCACCTCATGGATAACCAATGATCAACGCAGGCTTTACCTTCATCATTTTGGCATCCTGCCGGAATTCCAGGGAAAAGGATACAGTCATTTCCTCATGGAAAAGAGCATGGAGTTTGCAATGGATGAAGGTTTGCAAATAAAGCTTGAGGCGGGAAAATCCAATCATAAAGCCAAAAACCTGTATAAAAAATACGGGTTCAAATACCTGGGTGATTACGATGTACTCATTGTTCGCAATCCGGAGGATATAAACCTCAACGATCTGTGAACAAACGTATCCTGAGGCTGGCCATACCAAACATTTTCAGCAACTTGTCGGTACCTCTGGTAGGGCTTGTTGATATTGCTTTGATGGGGCATCAAAATGCGTCTGCTTATATCGGTGCCATTGCCCTGGGATCAACCGTGTTTACATTCATTTATGCAGGCTTGCTCTTCCTCAGGATGGGAACAAGCGGGTTTACTGCACAGAACAGGGGAGCAAGGAACATTCCTGAAAGCTTCCTTATTCTTGGCCGTTCACTTGCCCTTGCATTCATTTTTGGTATGTTGCTGATATTGCTTCAACAACCTATCTCCTGGCTTGCGTTTCATTTCCTGAATGCGTCCCCGGAGGTAAAAACCATCGCGGAAATATATTTCAAAACCCGCATCTGGGCTGCACCGGCAACACTGGGCTTGTATGCCATAACCGGATGGTATATCGGCATGCAAAACGCAAAAACCCCCATGTGGATCACCATATCTGTTAACCTGATTAACATCGCTTTCAGCCTACTTTTTATACTTGTTTTTGACATGAAGGCAAGGGGAGTTGCGCTAGGAACACTGATAGCTCAATATTCAGGACTTGTTATTGCTGTGCTGTTGTTGTTAAAACATAAACACAGAATGCAGGTATTCTGGAAATTGAAATCCCTGATTGATGTAAAAGCACTGACCTCATTCATGCATGTCAATAAAAACATATTAATCAGATCGCTCTTGCTGACAGGCTGTTTTTATTTTTTCAATGCCAAAAGAGCCATCCTGGGGAATGATATCCTTGCGGTAAATTCATTGCTGCTTCAGTTTTTGTGGATATTTTCGTATTTCATTGATGGCTTTGCTTTTGCCGCTGAAGCACTCACAGGGCGGTATATCGGAGCCGGGGATAGCAAAAATCTGAAGCTGGTCATTAAAAAATTGTTTGTGTGGGGTGTGTCAGTCAGTATGCTTGTGTCTCTTGTTTATTTATTGTTCAATAAAGGAGTCATTTTATTGTTAACAGACCAGGCTTCTGTCATTGCATTATCCAGGGATTACAGCGTATGGGTCATTCTGATGCCAATCATATCTTTTTCTGCATTTGTCTGGGATGGAATCTTTATTGGGGCCACCGCCGGAAAAGCCTTGAGAAACGCCATGATCATTGCCGTGGTTTTTATTTTTGTGCCTGCCATCTACTTTTTTCCTGAACTATGGAACAATCATGGAATGTGGGCTGCTTTAAGTTTATTTATGTTTGCACGCGGATTTTTTCTATTTTTATCCTATCCAAAAAATGTAGTCAATAAATCTTAGATCATGAAAAGAAAATGGATCATCATTTTACTGGTTTTGTTAGCAATAATCATTGTTCTGGGAGCTCTTGGTTATAAATATTATCGCTATATATACAGCCTGAATACCAACTTACCCGCCAACAAACAATCAGTTTACATTTACATCCCCAGCGATGCAAATTATAAGAATGTTCAATCAAAAATTACTCCTTATCTAATCAACACAAAATCTTTTCATTGGGTAGCAGAGAAAAAACAATATTCCTCATTCATAAAACCGGGACGTTATGAAATAAAAAAGGGGATGAACAACAATGAAATAATCAACATGTTGCGTGTTGGCGAACAAGCCCCTGTTCAAGTAAGTTTTATTTCGGTCAGAACATTAAACGTCCTGGCAGGAAAAGTAGCATCATATCTTGAGCCGGATTCTGCAGCTTTTGCTGATTTTTTTTATCATGACACGGTTCCATCTTATTATGGATTTGATCATTACAGTTTTTCCGGCATGTTTATTCCAAACACGTATCAGTTTCTTTGGAACACACATCCCACAGGGTTTTGTGACCGTATGAAAAAAGAATATCACCGGTTTTGGAATCAATCACGCATTCAAAAAGCAGAAAATATTGGGTTTTCACCAAATGAAATTAGTACCCTGGCATCCATTGTGGAACAGGAAAGCAAAAAAAACAATGAGAAACCACGCATTGCAGGCGTGTATATTAACAGATTGCAAAAAGGAATGCACCTTCAGGCAGATCCTACCCTGGTTTATGCAACCGGCGATTTTACCGCTCAACGCATCCTGAATAAACACAAAAAAATTGATTCCCCCTATAATACATATTTATATCCGGGACTTCCCCCGGGGCCCATCTGCCTGCCTTCAATCAGCAGCATTGATGCCGTGCTGAACTACGAAAAACACGATTACCTGTTTTTCTGTGCTAAACCTGATAATTCAGGCTATCATAATTTTTCGGAAACCTATGCACAACACAGGCAATACGCCCGGGAATACAGACAATTTCTGAACAGCAATAATATTTACAATTAATTTATGGATACTGGCAACCACAATACAATATTATCGTCATTAAATCGAAGGCTTTGCTATGGACTTAACAAATAAAGAGCAAGTGAGGAAAGTGGTAAAGGGTTGCAAGAACGGAAACCAACAAAGCCAACGCATACTGTACGAAGCATTGTACAATAAAATGCTCGGTGTTTGTATGAGATACAGTAGCGAACCGAACGAAGCAAAAGACCTTGTTCAGGATGGGTTCATCACAGTGTTCAAAAAGAATAAAACATATAATTTTAAAGGTTCTTTGGAAGGATGGATAAGAAAACTGATCGTAAACAATGCGATTGATCAGCTGCGAAAGAAGAAAAAAATGCTTTACAGTTTTGAAGAAGAATCTGGTATCAATAACATGGAAGATACCGGAAAAGAAGAAACGGAAGAAAAAAAACTGTTGCACCTGAAAGCTGAAACCATTGTCAGGCTCATACAAAAACTGACCCCTGCATACCGGGCAGTTTTTAACATGTATGTGATAGAAGACATGTCACACAAAGAAATCGCAAAACAGCTGGACATTTCAATCGGATCATCCAAGTCCAACCTTTCAAAAGCCAAAGTGAGATTAAGAAAATTATACATTGAATATATAGAGAAACATGATGACTGAGAAAACAAAATATGAAGCGGAACTGAAGAAAAAACTTGAAAATTTTGAACCTTCAGGATATTCCAGCCATTGGAATGGCATAAAAAACAAATTGCCACACCAGGGAAAACCGTTTTGGTTTAAAGCTGTTGTTGTATCCGGGATTGCTGCTATTATTGCAGGAGTTATTATATTCAGCTTACCAAACAACAACGAGAATATTGACACATCCAATCCGGATGCTTCTTCACAGGAAAATCATGTGGTAGATAAAACTCACGGACAAAATATTCAAACTGAAAATTCCAGCCAGAACAATGAGTCCGATCAAATTTGCATCACCAAAAAATCTGATGATAACACAGTAACTCCTACCTCGGATAACCATGATGAAAATTCAGAACAAGCCGGAAATAATGAAGACACACACATGTCAGAGAATACGTCTGAATCCTTTTTAGGGGATAATGAAAATGAAGTTATTAGCGAAAACCAAATCCCGGAAAACAATTGCGACAATGCTGATAATGCTGATAACAAACAACCCGCTGAACAC
>JAQIDD010000296.1 GCA_027858215.1 Candidatus Delongbacteria bacterium
CGTATTAAGTTAATATTGTATATTTTTTTACATTTATTTACAAATATCATAAAATTCATTCAAAATAAATTATCTTATGTTAAATTGTAAATGTTTGATAATAAGTTATAAAATTGTACATAACGGTTAAGAACGGTTAATAACCGTTATAAACGGCTAATTTTTTGACTAATGTATAGTGTCTTTTATATATATATAAATTATGTAAAGCTATTAGCACAATCAAGACACATAATTTATCGGTATAAAATCGAAGAAGTTATGCTTCATCTGCAGCCTGACGCAGGCCGGCATCCTGCCCAGTGTCATGATAATAATTCCACATTACATAACCGGGATAAAAACAGAAAGCTCACATGTGAAAGAAACTCTTCAGGTCACTGTATCGTTTGAGGCGATAGTGTATGAACAGTAAAATAATAGCAAGGGGAATGGCAGATACAATGACAAACAACGACCAGTTCAAAAGCGGCCTGATGTTATGATGCAGGCTGATGAACATGTCACAGGCAATACAAAACACAACGATATGCATGAGTGCAAATCCCAATACATTAAACCCCTGATACTTTACTTGATTGACTATCAATACAAAAGAAGCCAATAAAAAGAAAATGGCTGAAGCTATCGGGAGGGACAAAGTCAAAAACCATGATATTTCTCCTGACAGGGCATCAATCAGCAACAGGTTTCCCAGCGTTACAGCAAGTCCTGCAGGAGCCCAGATAAGAACATAATGCCTCGCAAAATGATAAATGGTATAATATAACCACGCAGACATGAGGCCGCCTGCAACATACAGTGACCAGGTTGTGCTGTTGTCAATAATGAGATTGATCAATATGGTAAAGGCAGATGCTGCAAAGGAAATGACACCAAATGCTTCCCATAATGTGCGTGTGTACTTCATGAGGCGAAATGAATCGGCTTTTCGTTTGTCCTTAACAGGCTCTTCTTTGCCCGGCAGGTTGTTACACAAAGGACATTTTTCCATGTCCGGACTAAGTTCCACGCCGCAATATTTACATATCTTAGACATTTTTTTCTGATTTTAGGGGTTTTTTACATCATTCCAGCCAATAAATTTTACAGGCACACCCATATCAACCAGTGTTGTTAAAAATTGATGTTCTAATTCAGTAGAAGATGTAATGTTACAAAAACTTGCTATCATTTTATTTTTAAAAGAAACGATGCTGCAATTTACTTTTGTCCTTTTATTTGGTGGTGGCGGCAGGCATGCAATTGAATCAACATGGCGGGCTATGGTATCCGGATACCTGATCTGTCCCAGGTTAGTCATCACACCGGAATACTGAGCATTGCCGTAACTTTTATGTTTGGCTGCCAGAATCATATCTTTAATAAACAAAGGAATTACCCTGACATAAAACAGCTGTTCAGAACCCACATTCCGGCTAATGATCCTATGGATTTGCTGTGGATAGGATTCCAGCTTCATATAATGATGAACCATTTGTGTGATGTCTGCCATGGAATAAGCCCCCATGCTTAAGTCCACCTCAGGCAAGGCAAATAAAGTAAAATTGCGCATGGTTTTACTCGGAAATATTTTTCTCAGATTTATCGGTACCTGCATGCGGAGCATTTTTAGTTTTTGGGGCAGGTTGTTTTTTTCATAACTAAAAAAGATGCTTTGCATAGCATCCAGGTAAACGGATGCCAAAAACTCGGTGACACTGACATTGTAAAATTTAGCTTTTTCAAGTATATGTTGTGAAGACATTTCTGCCTGGATTACACTTAGCCTCGGTTTCTTGTTTTTTAAGGAAAAAGGCAATGACCATGCCTTGTTTTTAGGATGAATGGGAGGTATCCCTTTCATAAAATATTTATTGTATGCATCCTCAAACTCTTCATCTTCCGGCTGTTCATTGATATCCATAAAATGTTCTGGTTTTTCAATGTCATGACCGCATTCCCGGAGGTACATCCACAACAAACTGTTCAGAAATTGTATGGCACCACCCCCATCGCTGACGCTATGCATCATTTCAATGGAAATTTGCCTGCCTCTGGCCATTATTCTGTACAGCCTTTCATGAATAAAAGTGGTGTAAAAAACCTGAAGCGGAGGCCATGCGTCAATTTCAACTTTGGGGGCGCCTTTATGTTGCTCCAGGTAATGCCAGAAGAAACCATGCTTAAGATGGATATTGAAATAGGGAAAGCGCTGGTATGTTTTATCAAGCGCTCGCTGTAATTCAGCAACTTTCACCCGTTCTTTCAGGTTTATAGAAATCCGGAAAACAGAAGTCAATTCACTGTCTGATACGGCAGGGAAAATTTTTGCGGCATTGTCTAGTTTTAACCAGAATCTTTTCTGTTCCATATGTTAACAAAGGTAAAGAATTTTCAATGCATGCAATATAATTCATAATAAATCAGTTGGGAGCAGACATTGGAAGTTTAGATGTATTCTTCCGGGCCGTGCCGTAGAATTGATTGGTGGTCATTAAAGCGCACATTGTAAACATCTCAACATTCCTATTTCACAAAGGTTTTGGTTATGTAATGTTTTTTGTTGCTCAGTTGAAGTATGTAGAATCCATGTGCAAACCCGGCTGTTGAAATTTGACTTTTGATATGACATTGTTTCAGTAAATGACCATACACATCTCTGATTTCAACCTCTGCTCCTTCCAGGTTATCTGTATAATGAAGCAACAGCGTTTCCGATCTGTTATCGCAATACACATCAAAATCAACGGATTTGTTGTGATCTGAAATTTTTGATGATCCGGTCGTCATAAAACTGCCTTTCAATCCGGGCAGGCGATAACAATCGTTTGTCATATATGCCTCATGTAAGGAGAAATAATAGCTTGTTCCCGGGTTCAATCCGGTGATGGTACACTGATCATCATCCCCATAAAAGACCGCAAAAGTTTCGGGATCAGGCCCTTCGCCCAATCCAAATTCAGCATTGGCAATGTATGGCATGTTTGACTGTGGCTCTGTGGTAATGTCAGTTGATTCCTTGGCCAGTACAAGTACTTTTTCACCCAGTCCGCGGGCCCATTGCAGGCTTATGCTGTTGTCTGTAATGCTTGTAGCAGCGAGACTGTCGCATTGCAATGGCGGAGGAACGCAACCACTTCCCCCCATGAAATCAAAAGACACCATGCTGTAATTGCTTGTGATGCTTGTTACCGGTTTGTTTGTTGGATTTCCCAGCCATGACAGGGATGAAGGGGTACTTGCATCCGTAAAATTCTGGTTTATGCTGCTTCCCGGAAATGGACAATCGTCATCATCAATGTTCCCGTTGTTACCGGCATCCATTATTTTAAGGCCAAGGTGGCTTGTTGCATTGATATCGTTGCTGTTGAAATGGTTGTCAATGTAATCCTGATCCACATGATATATCAACAATCCCTGTCCCGGCAGACCGGCATCAAATCCATTATGCATTTTGTTTTCAATTAAAAAATATTCGTTGCTGGTGGTTGTTGTGAAATAATAGGCTTGTTGTTCCTGCATGGTTGGCAACATATTAACCGTTACCGGGCTATTCAATTCATCGGCCTCCATCCAGTTATAATAATAGATTTTAGTAAATACGTTTGGATGAGCGGGTTGTGAACCCATGGGTGTTCCATTCCAGGAGCCATCGCCCTGAATATCCCAGAAGCCTGTGCCACGATAATCCGGAGCGGTATAATCGGTATCGTAAAAATCCGGTGCTCCCAGCAAATGACCGATTTCATGACACATGATGCCTATCTGATTAAGATTTCCCATGGCGTCATCCTCAGCCTGAACAGTGTATGTATTGACCTCTACACCGTCAAACATGCGCTGTGCCTGGGAATAACCGGCTTCTTCCAATGTCCACGTGTGAGACCAGATGTCAGTGGTATCATAGCTTGCTTCTTCCCCTGATCCCTGATGGATAATAGAAACAGCCTCAACTATTCCATCACCATCATTGTCATACTGTGAAAAATCAACCGACGGATCGGCGGCATTTATGGCATCCCAGGCAAATTGCCCATAGTTAGCATCAATGCCATAATAATCATGAGTTTGCGGCAAGCTGAGCCAATTGCTAAACGAAAACTGCAGGTTAAGCTGTCCGAAACTGACTTCGTTGAAATATTCCTGAATGCACCCTGTTCCGCCGTAATTGCTTTGCTGGAATGGCTGTGTCATCTGAGCAGCACTGAACACATTGCTGGTATCAGAATAATTGACCAGCACAACAGGTATGGATTGTGTGCCAGTAGTGGGCAAACTACCGGGCATTCTATGGTTTTTCTTAGCACTTAACGGATGTTGTGATTTTATGCGACTGACTTGCTCCGGTGAAAACCTGAGTTCCTTTTTAATGTGTCTTAAAAAAATCACATCTGATTGACTACGATGATCCGGATTATGAGCAGGCTGATCAGAACAAACCATGTTTCCTTCATGATTTTTCATTGCATAACATGCCCATCCGTTTTGGTTTTTTAATGCCGTATAACCATCCCTTGTCTGCGCCCAGTTCACCAAAGCGTCACCAAAATGAAACAAATCAACAATGCTGCCATCGGGTTGTGTGTAATTAATAATTCCGGGATAAGCCGGGATTCCCTGGCAATGTCCGACCATTCTTTTATTGTAGTTTTTCAATGATTGAGCTTTTGCCTGCATGGAAGTAAGCATACCAACAAGGAAGCTAACAAAAATAATATTCACATAAGCTTTCATAATATACAATTTTTGAGGCAAGATAATAAAAATATGAATAAAAAGTAAAATAAATCAATTATGTCATGTTAGACTAATATACCGCCGCTGAGAATAAAGATTTAAGCGGAATTCTGT
>JAQIDD010000313.1 GCA_027858215.1 Candidatus Delongbacteria bacterium
GGTTTTAACTCTATGTTGTTAATATTATTAAATCCATCTAATTTAAAATCAACTTTTTCAATAAGTTCAATTGCTTTGGTATTGTCCTCCTGAACATTAAAAACCAATATTTTATTAGGCAGATTTTTCAAAAGATGATCAATGGGGTGTGCTGTCTTTTGTGCGTAATCAAAGGACTTATTATTGTATCTACTGAAAACCTCTGCATCGACAATAGCAATTTCATAAAAATCATATTGAGTATCATTTGCTTGCTCACTAAGAAAAACATCCCAATTAAAGTCGCTTGCCCGATCGATCCCAAAACTTTTAAAATTATCATTATCAAATTGATTAAAGGTATTGCTTTCATCCAGAAGGATAATACGCTTGGTTTTTTTAAAGCAAAACTTATAACTTAGACTATATTTATATTCACGTTTGGAGTTGCTTTTTTCTTTGGGGAGTTTATCCAAAGATAATATTGGAGGGTCTTGTTCGTGATTTTCAAGATTCATGGCATCTTGGAAAAGCAAATTATTGGCATTGATGCGCATATCAGCAATGCCTTTAGCTGATATGTCACCTGTCAAGCTTTCTTTTAACCAGTCTTTTATTTCTTGAAGTTTTGACTGATTTTTTTCACCCTTCGGTTTAAGATCATCTTCTGATAGTGTAGGGATATTGGAAGTTATTTCTACCAGATAGTTTTCACAGTCATTCTTTACAGGATCAATTTTAAATATAATATCAAAAAAATCAGCTTTCTGAATTGCTTGTTTATCACCATGTTTGGCTACATTGCGAATCTGGTTTTCTAAAATACTGTATACAGCATGTGAACCTAATGCGTCGGGCACAAAAATCTCAATATCCTCAGTACTCAGGCTACGTTTATTATAAAACAAAGCATCCGTTTCGGATTTACATTGCTTAAAATAAGGTAATTCATCAACCTTCAGAGTGTCTTTTGATTGTTCAGCAACAGAAACCCCATTATAAATCGCATACATTTCAGCATATTGCTTTTTGTTTATGCCTAACTCTTTCAATGAAAGTGTAAAGCCGGATTCATCGTTTGTCAAGTGCTTATTACTGCTTTTAGCAATATCCTCATGAATGAAAACACGAATTCGCAACTTAGATTGTGTTAACTCCTTATTCCATTCTACTCCTTCACTTTTGGCAATGTTATCCATGATAAGGGAGTTCTCAATAAAAGGCAGAATGATATCCTGATAAAAATTATAAGCAAATGGAGAACCAATTTCGTCTACACTGGAGACATATTCATTACGATCATTTTTATAAAAAGTGAGTTTGTCTTCCATTTCATGAATAGAACGATATTTATCTTTTTCATTATCAATGTTAATTTCAGCCTTCTGCAAACGCTTAATTATTTCCTTAGGCGTTGCTCTATATGTAATATGTGAACCGATGTGGTGGCTAAAATTGCGGTTGATAATGGCTGCAATGGAAGCTCTGGTGGCTGTGGCTTTTGCCTGTAGCAACAAATCATACTTTTCGCTTATTAGACTCTCAACCATTTCATTTAGCAACAGTGCACTGAGCTCTTTGTCAAATTCTTTTAAAGCCTCGGGAACAGCTTGAGTTAAATCATACTCCCCATAATCGCCAAGCTTGTTTTCTAATAACAAATAAACTACTGACTGTGCTTTACCATGTTCTTCCGCATAAATAACAAGGCATTTTCCGGGCAAATAATATTTTTTATAAGGAAAGCCATTGACAAAATCCTGGGGTTCAAAATCATCTGTTACCTCAATGTTTTCGAGCCGTTTTTTAAGTATTGTTTGGGGTTCGTTTTTTTGAACGACTTGATTTTTGGGTTTTGGAGGTAAGTCGGGTTCAAAATTGACCAGCCATTTTTGGTTGCCACCACCCTCTTTAAATTTTTTCCACTCGCTGTCCTCATGATTAATGGCGTCCTGGATAAATCTGTCGTATTCACATCGAAATAAGCTATCTTTAGCAAGGAGTCGGAAGTTAATGTCGAAAAATTTTTCGTTTTTAGGAGAGAAATGAGAAAAATCTAAAACCAAAAGTTTGTTATCGTGCTTATTAAGTGCATCATTTAATTTCCTGAACTTCTCCCTGAGTAAACTCATAAGCTATACTTTACTAAAAAATTAGCGTATCCAAAGATATAAATTTAGAAGGAAATGCCTATTTCTTTTTTGCTTTAATTGAAAAAAGCAAGGGATACTTATCGTTGGAGTCTATTACATGGTAATTCCCGTCGGCCTGTAATTGCAGGTTGGGGAATCCTTTAATAGGTAAAAATGGGTGTTCCCTGAAATGCTCTATTGAAAGTTTATTTTGAATAAATGCGTTGAGAATTTCATCAATGCTGTGATTCCAGTTGTATTCTGTAGTTTCAATGGGTGCATCTATATCGGCATAGGTGCCTTTGCGGTGTATTTCAATGGGTTTTTCAACGGATTCAAAATAGGAGTGTTTTATTTGTTCTTCCTTAAACAGATCAAAAGAAATAGCTAGTGGGTGAAAATCAACGAGTATGAAAATGCCATTGGGTTTTAATAATTTACTTATTTGTTGCCATAGTGTGTTTAAATCAGGCAGCCAGCATATAGCTCCATAGCTCATGTACACAATATCAAACTGCGGCAGGTTTAATTTCTCAAGCTCGTACACATTGGAATTTAAAAATTCTGTATTTGTATTTAATTCCTCATTCAGCTGACCGGCAAATTCAATGGCATTATTGCAAAAATCTACTCCTGTTGCGGTAGCGCCTATTCTGTTTAAGGAAATGGTATCTAAGCCAAAATAACTTTGCAGATGCAATACTTTTTTTCCACTTACGTCTCCTAATAAACTTAAATCAAGGCTCTTTAATGAATTTTCTCCATGTTTAAACCTGTTCAGGTCATAATATGAAGACATTACATCATACCGTACTTTTTTGTTCCAGGCATCCTTATTAACAGCAAAACATTCTTCTATGTTTAGCTCTTCTGTCTGTACTATTTTCAGATTCATGATTTTCTCCCTTTAATAACATGAACAAATGGTTGATGTTTGTTTACCCATTCAGGGTATTTCCGGTATAATATCTGCTGAATTTCAATCTTATTCACAGCGAAAAAAAATTGATTTCTTTCAAGAAGTTTTTTGATATCATTTAATACCAGCTTGTTTTCATCATACTCATGAAACTCGACAAAAAGCTGTTCTATTTGTTTCATTTGAGGCTCAATTTGCCGCAAAACTTCCAGCTCTGTTCCTTCAACGTCTAACTTTAAATAGTCAACCCGGCTAGACCCGATAAGGGGCGGTAAGTTTGTAACCTCTACACGGCTTTGAGAAAACCCTTCTCTTGCGCCCCATTCTTCTTTTAAAGTATTGCCTACACTCTCTGCATTTTGAGAAAAATCTCCATACATAATAGCTTCTCCGCTGAAATCAGAAACAGCTTTGTTTACGAGCTGCACTTGCGTAAGATTATTGCGTTTAACATTCTCCTGCAAAATATCAAAACTGTTTTTATCGGGTTCAAAAGCCAGGATACGTGCCCTTGGGAATTTATATTTGAAATAAAGTACCGAAATTCCAATGTGTGCTCCGCAATCGATGATAAAAGGAGAATCATTTTTTGTTTCAAAAAAATACGATTCATTTTCAAAGATTTCCTCAATTAAAAAGTTGAGCTCAAACTCATTTTTATAGGCAATATCGAAATTCCGGTATTTTAAGTGTTTACTTTTCATTATGGTACTTATTTACAAACGAATTATCGTAAGATTTTTTGACATCGAAAGATGCATCTATTTTATTAAGTAGCTTTAAATCGTTACGTAAGGTTATCCATGCCTCGTCATCTACATACAGTATTTTGCCGTTTTGTCCTGCAAAGTACTCCGATCCTCTTTTAAGCGATGCCAACTCTCTTCCTGCATCAATGTCCTTATCATATTTTTTAAGCAGCTCAATGGCATATTCCGGATCGGCTAAAGCATCTTCCCAGCCTTTTGCAAGTGTGCTCACAAAAGCCTGTACCTTTTCGGGTTGTTTGTCAATCATTTCCCGTGTGGTAAAATAAACCGCACCCATCATTTGTACACCATAATCTTCGGGTTTGATAATATTGTATGCTATGTTTTTTGCATCAAGCGTAACCGGTTCATCATACATGAAGGCCGGCCTTACATCGTAATTGTGGGTGGTAATGAATGATTTTATATCATAAGGCGCTTCAACTTCTGTTATTTTATCCCTGTCTAAATTGTTCTTTTTTACAAGTAAATTATAAATGGTTTCGGTTTCGCTGCCTGTTAATATGCCTACTGTATTCCCTTCAAAATCTTTCACACTTTTTATATTGCTCTCTTCTAAGGTAATAAAGCAAGTTGACGATTTGTAATTGAGGGCGCCTATTGCCACTAAATTGGCTCCTTTCTGGTTTGAGAGTATCAGGTTTTCTGCACTCGCGATACCAAAATCGTTTCTGCCACCGATGACCATTTTTATGGGATCAATATCTTCTGATCCCGGCTCTATTACGAAATTTATATCGTAAAGAGAGTCTGTCACATATTGTGCCATTACTTCACCTGCATAACCTGCCCATGGAAACCATGCTTCCCTTAAGGTTATGGTTGGCTGTCCATTTTTGTTTTGTTTTCCCTGATTATTACAACCAGCAAACAGCACTATTACAATTATCAGTATGCTAAATGTTTTCTTCATATTTGTCCTTTATTTATTGTTGTACCATTTTCCGTAAATTCTTTCTATTCCATATATTGATGCATAAAAAACAAGACCTAAAAAGGTGGATAAGAAAAGTGAATTCATCATCAGTTCAGGATCTAATCTTTTGGCCGAAATAAACAGGTTTTTCCCCAGCCCGATTTCTGCACCATTAAATTCGGCTACTATTGCTCCAATTACAGCGAGTGTAGCGCTGATTTTTAATCCGGCCATGATACTGGGCATCGACAAAGGAAAATACACCATGCGTATTCGTTTCCAGGTGCTTGCTTTGTAAATATACATGAGCTCATGAATGCTTTGGCTGATGCTTTTATAACCTTGTGTAAAGTTTACAAATATGGGGAAAAAGCAGATTATAGCAGCCATGGCTATTTTAGAGCTCACCCCTATTCCCAGTAAAATAATAAAAAAAGGAGCCAGAACAATCAGTGGAATAACCTGGGAGGTAACCATAACCGGGAGTATGAAACTCATAAAGCGAGGGAAGAAAAAGCACAGGATCATCATGCCAAAGCTAAAGAAGCAAGCGATAAGTAAACCGGCCAGAGCTTCCAGTAATGTTGTGAATGTGGCTCCAAGCAGAGCAGGGTAATTGCCGGCAAAGTACTCTAATACCAATGAGGGGGAGGAAAGCAACAGCCTTATTGTCGGATTATTGCTTCCGAAATATTCCCATACCGCAATTACAATCAATGCGATTGCTATGTATATCATCCAGTTCTTCATACTTCAATTTTATTGCCATTAATAATTGCATTTTGTATCGGGATCATGTAATTGGAATATACGCTGTTCATGAATCCTGAAATGTTATTGACCCGCTCTGTGATGTTGTAATCTGATTGTATAGCTTTTTTCATTTCGACTTCCCCTACATTGTTCAGCACCACGATATGGTTGGCCAGCAACAAGGCTTCCTGCACATCGTGCGTAACCACGATCATGGTGGTATTAAACCGGTTTCGCAACTTATCCAGTTCTTTGTACAGTTTGCTTTTCCAGGCAATATCAAGCGCAGAAAAAGGCTCATCCAGCAATAATAGGTCTGGATTGTTGATAAAGCTCCTGGCCAGGGCTACCCGCGTTTTCATTCCGCCGGATAAATGCTTGGGCAGAAAATTAGCATAGGCTTGCAAGCCTACAATCTCAATAAGCTTGTTTACCTTCTGATTGTCTGCAACACCTTGTATTTTCAGCGGTAAAGTAATGTTATCTTTTACCGTAAGGTTGGGCATAAGTGTATTTTCCTGAAACATGAAAGATAATTTCCCTTTTATCCTGTATTCTTCAGGTGCTAAACTGTTGATGTAAATGTTTCCATTGAGTTTGTTTTGCGGGTTGTTGGGTAAAATACCGGAAATAAGCCGCAATAGGGTTGATTTGCCGCAGCCTGATGCGCCCACAATAGCAATAGCCTCACCTTTTGGAAGGCTAAACGAAACATTACGCAGGACATCCTGATCCCGGTAACGAAAATCGATGTGTTCCAGTTCAATCATTCGCGTGTTTTTCATGCAGACTTAAGCAGTCCGCGTGTTTTCATCATTTATTCTTTTATTGAGGTTATCTGAGGTTATCTGGCTTTGTTAAGTTGCATGACTACAACACATTAATATTTCCGCAAGGCTCCAAATTTATACCTCAGCCAGTTGGAATTTATACCTCTTTGGTTCTACTGCAAACTTTGTGGGAAAAGATGAAAACACGCGGACTGCTTAAGTCTGCATGAAAAACACGCGAAT
>JAQIDD010000021.1 GCA_027858215.1 Candidatus Delongbacteria bacterium
ATGATACTCAGCCGGATAAAACTTAACAAATTACAAAAAACTGAAACGATTAAAAGAACAACCCTGGCTGTCCTGGGGCTTTTGATTGCATTTTTTATCATTCGGGGCAGGAACAATTATCAGGCAATACAAAAAGAATACAACAACGGTACTTATGAACAATATAAGAGAGAGAGAAACACACAATACAGCATAATCCATAAAGCCAGGAAAAAACATGGCTGGAAAAGCGCTGTAGTCAATGTCATCGAAACCAAACCTGCAACGGTTTCTACCGGCCCTTATATGGAAGAAAACCAGGAACCGGAAAAAGCCAGAGACAGGCGATCTGCGTATGAAATGTTTTTTGATGTGCATGAAGTGAGATTAAAAAGTGACAGCACATCATACACCAATGAATTTATGCATGATGAAAATTAGAGCATATAAAATATGGTTATTCAGCATCACTGGGCTGATTGCTGCAGCAATTCTTTTTGTGATATTTTTCAGCCGATATCAGGCCGGGCAAATCATTGATCAAAAATTGTTATCAACTGAAAATTATACTGCATTGATTCCTGAAGATGAATCAGAACTTTATCAGAACGTTAAAAACCAGATTATTAAAGCAGACAGTGCCGCTATAATGACCAATTATTTTTTCAAAAACAAAAATAAAAGGGAGGCAATGGAGGAATTTTTACATTTTTTCTTTCAATCCAGTAAGCAGATTCAAACCATGACTATAAGCCGGGAGAAGAATGATAAAATCATTATGGATATTCACGTTTTTTTTGTTAGTAATTTCACTGTCAGCCTTATTTTGAAGCAAACTAAAAATGGATATACCATTGAAAAATTCATAAACCTGGATGATTACATGAAAACCTTCAGGCCTTTGTTTGTTCGCAATGCGAATAACAATAACAAATAATGTAAACTTTTTTCAGGACAGGGCATTATACAAAAATCAATTTCTCTCTTTATAAAAATCCACTATAGAACTCACAACATAGTTAAGTTGAGCAGCTGTCATATCAGGATAGATAGGCAATGAAAGCAGGTACGCACTATTTTTCACAGAATTGGGAAATTCTTTTTTTACATCACCGCCCGGATTATATAAAGCTATCTCAGGCAGTGATTGCACATAATGTATGCCTGTTCCAATACCCTTCGCAGTTAGAAAATTCCTCAATTCATCTCTGTACTCAGCTTTGATGACAAACAGATGAAAAACATGAGATTCCAAATCCCTGACCTCAGGAAGGCTGATTGATGTACACGATGAAAGCAGATCAAGATACATTTTGGCCAGTGTTCTACGTTTTTCATTCCATCTATCTACGTATTTTAATTTCAGATTAAGTATTGCAGCCTGTATCCCATCCATTCTGGAATTAAAACCTTCAATTTCATACACATTCTTTTGTTCAAACCCGTGATTTCTGAATAATCTTATTTTTCGGGCCAGTGTATCATCATTTGTCACAATGCAACCGGCATCGCCCATGGCTCCAATGTTTTTCCCCGGATAAAAGCTAAAAGTAGCCGCATTACCAAATGTGCCGGTATATTGACCTTTAAATTTAGAAAAATGCGACTGGGCACAATCTTCTATCATGATCAAATCATGGGAATGGCATATTTTGCTGATTTCATCCATTTGGGCTGGCTGCCCATACATATGAACCGGCAAAACAGCTTTTGTTTTTGATGATATTTTCATTTCCAATTCAACCGGATCCAGATTGAAATACGCATCATTATCTGCATATACAGGCTTTGCCCCTGTCATTTTTATTGCTTCGACGCATGCTACATAGGTATTTGCCGGTAAAATAACTTCATCCGCATCTTTGACACCCGCCATTTTTAATGCAATCCAGATGGCTGCAGTACCGCTTCCGACGCCAATACAATGCCGCACTCCAAGCTTAGCTGCAAAATTACGCTCAAATGCTTCTAGAAATCGGCCTTCTATAAAAGCGTTGGTTTCAATTACTTTGCTAAGTGTATCATTCAATTCATCCTTAATACCCGCATGCAAAGCGTATAAATCGTTAAACGGAACCTTCATAAGCAAGACTCATCTGTTTTGTATTATTTTGATATTTTTGTGATGGCAAGATATTATTTTATAATGAAAAGACGATAAAATGCGATTAGGAATTCTTGGTTATGGCTATTGGGGGATCAATCTTGTAAGAAATGCACTGGAAAACACAGATTTTGAATTAATAAAAATTGCTGATACTGATCCCAGCCGTCTAAAGCTCCTCAAACAGCATCATCCTCAAATCCCTACTACATTACATCCCGGTGCAATAATAAATGATGAAAACATTGATTGTATCATCATTGCTACGAATCCGGCAAACCTCTTTGAATTGGGATACAAAGCCCTGGAAAAAGGGAAACATGTACTTATCGAAAAACCGGTTTCCACATCCTACAACAAGGTCTTAACACTTAAAAACCTGGCTAAATCAAACCAACTTACATTGATGCCGGATCTGACCTTTTTGTAC
>JAQIDD010000109.1 GCA_027858215.1 Candidatus Delongbacteria bacterium
TTGTGCAATATATTCGCTTACAGCTTCGGTTTCAATTAGTCCTTTTTTGTTAATTGTGTTGATCTGAACCTGTATGATTTTTTTACTTCCAGGGTCTTCCACATCACCATCCACATTAAAACTCATAACAGGTGTTAAGTTTTGGAGCAGGGCAGTGTCAATGCCATAAAGTTTTTTAATATTGTCCACGTTTTCAAATCCGTCGGCAGCCTTCCTGTATTTAATCCACCTCTCAGCTACGTCAGGAGCAAATCCAAGTAGCTGCAGGCTGTCTGAGCTGATTTTATTGGGGTTAAAGTTAAAATTTTCGTGTTGTTCAGGTGTTTTGTTTTCATCCTTTTTTAATCTGATGTAAGGTTTTATATGCACATAAAATTTGTCCGGCATGGAATATATTTTTTTCAGATCCTCAACCTTGTAAAATTCACCTCCTGCTTCGCGATAATTGATAATGTTTTGCGCAAGTTTACTTGTAAAACCAAGTGACAACATTTCTTCAACAGTTGCAGTATTGGGATTGAATGGGAAAAGGGTTTTGTTGTAATTCAAGTTATTATCAGAAGTGAATTTATGTTCTGAAAATGTTCCTGATTTTTTTGTCTCTTTTGTGAGATGCATTTCAAATATATCAATCTCAGCTTCATAACCGGAAAAATCGTAAACCTGTAAATCTGTATTCTTCCATGGCGCCCATACCCTCAGAACAATCAACAACAGAATAACAATTATCAATACACTGAGCCCACGTTTTTCACGTGCAGAAAAAGCCATTAGGTCTTTCCATTATTGACTTTTCATCTTTAATAGCGCGTTTTGGATGTTTCCATGTAATTGAAATATTTTTCAATTTCTTTTTTCACTACAGGAGCAAGTAAAACGATACCAATCAAATTAGGTATAGTCATGAATGTAATTACCGTATCCACAAAATCCCAGACAATTTCCAGTCCCCAAATGCTGCCCAGAAAAACGAACGCTCCAAACACCCAATAATAGGGTTTAATCGCCTTATATCCTAGCAGGTATTGAACAGCCCTGCTGCCATAATAAGACCATGAAATGATGGTGGAGAAAGCAAAGAGCAGCAATCCTATTGAAATCAGGTGCTTTGAAACTAATCCAAGTCCGATGGGTTCCAACCCAATCCTGAAACTGTCAATGGTTATGGCGACACCTTCAGCCCCGGTTTTCCAGGCTCCGGTGACCAGAATTACAAGGGCTGTGAGGGAGCAAATAATCAATGTATCAATTAGCGGACCAACGGAAGCTACCAGGCCTTCGCGCACGGGATATTCTGTTTTTGCTGCAGCATGAGCTATGGGAGCAGATCCCTGGCCAGCTTCATTGCTAAACAATCCGCGTTGCACACCGAGTCTTAAGGTTATGATAAAAGCAGAACCGGCAAACCCTCCTGTGGCTGCAGTGCCTGTAAATGCATCAGAGAATATCATTCCAAAAGCACCGGGGATTTCTTTATACATGACACCAATGATAACCAGCGCTGTGAGCACATAAAAAACAGCCATAAAAGGCACCAGCTTGGAAGTTACGCTTGCTATGCGTTTGATCCCCCCCACGATAACTAAAAGCGTCAGTGCTGTAATAATTAAGCCTGTTATCCATGTTTCAATGTTATAACTTGTTGAAAGGGCATCAGAAATGGAATTAGACTGAGCCATATTTCCTGTACCAAAAGAACAAACAATAGCAGCAATCGCAAAAATAACAGCCAGCACTTTAGCAAATTTTCCGAGCCTTTCTTTTAATCCGTATTCAATGTAATACATCGGACCACCGGAAACAGTTCCATCTTCATTTGTTTTCCGGAACTTAATTCCCAGTGTTGATTCGACAAGTTTCAGCATCATGCCGAAAAAGGCCACTATCCACATCCAGAAAATGGCGCCCGGCCCCCCCCACTGTATAGCCAGGGCAACGCCGACAATATTCCCTGTGCCTACCGTAGCCGATAGTGCAGTTGTAAGTGCCCTGAAGTGATTGATGTCACCGAGGTCTTTATCTTTATCATATTTACCACTGATAACACGAAATGAATGTCTGAGCCTGGTGATATGCAGGAACTTGAATTTAAAAGCAAAAAATATCCCTGTTGGCACAAGCAGGGCTACAAGCAGGTATCCTCCGACAAACTCATTGTACCACTGAATTCCTGAGTGAATAAATTGCGTGATTTCATTAAACAGTTCCATAAGCAAAAAATAATATTATTATCCAAGGACACCTATGGCATTGAGAAACACAAGCACAATGGCTACAGGCGCAATGTATTTCAGGATAAAAATAAATACCCTGAGAAAACGCATTTTGATTTGGCCATTGTTTGTTACCTCATCAACGATAGCTTTTTTCCCCAGTACCCAACCGAGGAATATGACTATAAATACACCACCGAGCGGAAGCAACAGATTAGCAGACAACCAGTCAAGGCTGCCAAAAATAGTATGTCCGAATATTTTAAATTCCGATAACTCCGAAAAAGAAAGGGTTGCAAATACTCCCAAAACAGCAATGGCTGAAGTAAAAATGATGGTTGCTTTTTTTCTTGATAAATTCAATTCTTCAATACCATAAGCTACCACTACTTCGAGTACAGAGATTGTGGAAGTGAGGGCAGCGACAGAGAGCAAAAGGAAAAACATAACGGCGAAAATATATCCCCCCGGCATTTCAGTAAAAATGTTTGGCAATACCTGAAAAACGAGGCCGGTTCCGGCATCTGGCTCCATGTTAAACGCAAAAACAGCCGGAAAAATCATGACCCCCGCAAGAATGGCAATGACCGTATCCGCCATAGCCACTTGAAATGTCGTGTTTGGCAGTTTGTTGTTTTTTTGGATGTATGACCCGTAAGTAATCAGCGCTCCCATTCCAATGCTCATGGAGAAAAATGACTGGCCAAGGGCTTCGAGGATAACTTTACCTGAAATTTTTGAAAAATCCGGTTTAAAAAGAAAATTCACGCCTTCGGATGCACCAGGCAGTGTCAGTGAACGGATACACATTATAATAATGAGTAAAACCAGGAGGGGCATTAACATTTTGGTGTATTTTTCAATGCCTTTTTGAACACCGCAAACAATAATGCCCGCTGTCAATACCATAAAAACTAACTGCCAGAGTAAGGGCCTGGTTGTACTGGTTTGAAAATCAGTAAACATTTGGGAAATTGCACCGGCATCTTTACCTGCAAATCCGTTTCCGATTGCCTGAATAAGATATTCAAATGTCCAGCCTGCAATTGTTGAGTAAAAAGCAAGGATGACAAATGCTGCAACGATACCCATAAAACCTACTATCCACCAAGGCTTTCCGGGGGCCAGCTTTTTGAATGACCCCAGTGCATTTTTCTGAGCACGCCTCCCGATGATAAATTCAGCCAGCATAACAGACATGCCAATGGTAAGGATAAAGCCAATGTAAATCAACAAAAAAGCACCGCCCCCGTTTTCGCCGGCAACATACGGAAAACGCCAGATGTTCCCCAGTCCGACAGCCGAACCTGCTGCTGCAGCAACAATGCCAAACTTAGAAGTAAAAGCACCTCTGGGCACAATTTTATCTGTCATAACCTTGGTTTTATAATTCAGGAATCAAAGATAAAAATTCTTTCAGTTATTGAAAACAAATGCATTTCCAACAAGCAAAATACTGACAAATGTTCAATCCTGTCTAAAAAGTTTAAGATATACAGGCAGATGATCAGAATAACCTCCGTGGTATTTATAACCTATATAGGTACGGTTGGGTCTTTTGCCTGTATTCTTTTCATCCTTTTCAAGGAGAAAATCTTTATTAAAAATATGCACATTATCCAGGTCTGTAAAAGGCATTGTTTCATTATTGAGGAGGTTGCCGGAAATGATGATGTGGTCTAACACCCCCCATTCACCGTGATATTTGTGAGACCCCAGTCCGGTTTTGTTTTGAAGGTAGTAAGCCATGCTGTATAATTTATGCGGTTGAGGATTGTCGTATTCTCCGTTTATAACGCCGAGGGTTTCTGATACGGATTTATTCTCGGGATAATCGTTTAAATCACCCATAATGATAATGTTGGGATTTTGTGCAATGGCGAAAATACTGTCCACATGTTTTCTTAAAATGGAAGCTGCCCTTACCCGTTTCGGTTCTGTTTCCATTTGTCCGCCCCAGCGTGAAGGCCAATGGTTGACAAAAAGATGCAGGGTGTCTCTGTTGTTCAATACGCCTTTCACAAAAAGTATATCTCTAGTAGCTCTCCTGCTTCCACTAAAGGTTACAGGAATGGGGTAATCTTTCAAAGGTCTGAAAGATGTGCTTTTGTATAACATTCCAACGTCAATACCCCTGCCATCTGGGGACTCATAATGAATGATTTCGTAACCCGCATTGAACAAGGGGGTTTTGTTAATGAGGTCCTGCAGTGTCTGCCGGTTTTCAATTTCACACAGGCCAACCACATCCGGAGCGTTCCATCCTCCCACGGCTGTAATCACCTGATATACCTGGAATAATTTTTTGTAGTACCGGTATGAAGTCCAGTATCTGTCCCCTTTTGGAGTAAACTCCTCATCCCATTTGTCCGGGTCATCATCAGGGTGGAAAAGATTTTCAACGTTGTAGAACATAATGGTTCCGGTATGTTCTTGTGTTTCCTCATCAGATTGTGCTGAAAGTGTCAATGACAGCAGAAAACAGAACAGAAACAGGCATAAGTTTTTTTTCATAACAGCATAGTTTAATGTATTCGTTCAAAAGCTCCCATATCCGGACCATCATCAATTAAACGGCTGTTTCCGTCAAAATCAATGGGTACGGTATTGGCTATATCAATATCCCCGGCATTTATAGCAGGAGAAAGTGAATCCAGTCTGAAATCGTAATCTTCGTATATGTCAATAAATTCCGGGGTCTGATTAACCATGACAGCGTTAAAGTGATTGTTATTAGTGGCAAGCTGGGTTTTTATGAGGCAATGGTCAAACAGGTATTCAAATCCACCTTCTTCAATGCCGTCAATTTCCAGCTCTTCTTCAAGGTTGCCATACACAATGCAATTACCAAAAAACGCATCAAAAGGCCTTGTGTCCACAATGGTTTGCCCGTTGTTGTTATCATAAGTAAAATAATTGTTCAGCACCACGGAACTTGTTTGCCTTGTGCCTGAAAAGTAATTGGCAAATGTACAATGCCTGAAATCATAATTGCCTCCGTAAAGCATAGCAGCCGTATATTGCCCGCAATCAGAAAAAAGGCTGTTGGTAGCTTCAATGTGAGCCCCGGCACCATACAATCCGGCCACATTCATGTGTTGAACAATGCAATTGTCCATGGTGAGTGTGGGTGTGCCGGGAGTAACCACAGAATCGGCACGGACACCAATGATGCTGTTTTTTATCTCTGCATAATGCAATTCGTTGTATTTGCTTCCCTGGAGGAAGTGCAATCCACCCAACAAATATATCCCGCCTCCGTCAAGTTCAAGCCAGGCTCCCCATTGTCCGGGGATATCATCGTAGTAATCCTCCAGCCGGTCGCCCTGGAATACCACGGGCTGATCATAAGTACCATATACTTTCAGGCTTCCGTTCACAAGCATGCTGGAACCGTAATGAAAATGCAATTGTGCGCCTTGCTGAATTTGCAATGTTACGTTTTCGTCAACCAATAGGGAGTTGTAAATAAGAAATGGTTTATCGTTTGTCCAGATGGTATCGTTTGTGATGGTTTTGCCATTGAAAAGGTGCACATTTTGCCCAAAAGCCACCAGTTTCACATCCTGGTTGTTCCCATTTACCCGGAACATAACGGAGTCTTTTTCCACCATGTCATTGGCTGAAGGATCAATGGTTACTTCAACAAAAATAAAAATTGAATCGTTTGGTGATATTTCCACATCGGTTAACGTAGTTGACTGATACCCGTCAATGTTTAAACGGAAAACAGATTGTTTGCCACGTGCCAGTGCAATTTTATCAATTTTCAATGCTTTTTCATGTGGGTTGATAACCGTGAAGTATTTGGTCGTAGAGCCAATGCTTGTGAATATCGTATCAAACAGCACTGTATCCCGGGAAAAATTCAGTTTATCATTAGGGTCTGTTGTAAACTGTTCCATATCACAAGCACTAAAAAAAGCGATGCCTGCCCCGATAATGAGTGATATGATGATAATGCGCATATTACTACAAAGATAATATTCTTCTTTCAAATTGCCTGCCTGAAATTTAAAATGTTCGTTTAATACAGATGCCTAATGCGCATATAAAACGGTGAATTTGCCGCATTATTGTCATGGTACAATGAACCAGCCCTGTTTTGTGCACCACCTAGACACACCAAAAATCTCTTCTGATAATCAATAAGTTATTCTTTGAAAACTTGAAATTTTGGACTTGCGAAAGCTTTTCAGACTATATTTTCACGAAAAAGAGAAATAATCTTTTTTAAATACTTCCGCTTTCTTGTCTCCCAAACAAGAAAGCTTGGCAAAGAAATTCACCGCCAGATCCATTTTTTCTGTGGGTTCCCCAAAGCATTTCCTTCCGGAATCCCGAGATCTATTCAGCCGGGATTCCCGCTATTTACAATCCCTGGAAATACTTTGACCCACTACGAAAAAATGGCTAATGCGGTGAACACGCACCCCATGGCAGCATGGAGTACCACTAACGACCCCGAAGTGGGTCGAAAATGAATAGAATAGCCCTGGATGAGGGAGAAAACACATGTTTTCGACCGTAATCCGGGGTTTTGGATATTACGAAAAACCCTTTTGGCACCTATTGTTGCGGCGTAGCAAGCAAAAATCGTGACAAAAGAACTCAAAACAAACCACAGTGAATTTCCCACATTATTGTCATAGTACAATGAACCAGACACTATAACTTATGGACAATCTCTATCTAAGTATTATTAACTTTCCCTTAAATGAAATTTCAGGTGCTGCGATAAAATAAAGGCCTGGTTTCATGTCTGTAATATCCATATCAAAAGGCAACGGGGGATGAATATGGAAAGTTTTCATCTGTTTTCCCATCATGTTGTAAAGGTAAATATTAAGTGGCTTTTGGATCTTTCCATCGAAATAAATGCTATGCGTGGCCGGATTGGGATATATGCTTAGCTTTTGTTTTCGGTCAGAACAAATGTTTACTGGTTGTTCGCAAGCTTCAAACACCATATTTCCGGCATCGTACCGTTTTTGTGCAGGGTTAATATATGCATTTAAATCATGGGGCGGCCCGACAAACGGCCAGGGAATACCGGCTTCAGTAAAATAACAGGGGGCCTGTTCCCTGAACAAGGATTCGGTTTCCAGGTGGTCAGTACCAGCGGGGTGCCATGTATCATACTGAAGGTTTGCATGTTCAATGTGTCCAATGCCTTCAATCTGGTATAAGCCAGTTAAAAATCCATTATCCGTTATTTCATTTCCCACATAAATCACAGAATCTGTTGCAGGGCCGGTGTTCATGAAAATGCCATATTTTTCCAGCCTGTTTCTGAAAAAAGCATTATCAGGACCGTTGATACCATGAGAATTATCAACCACCAGGTGTTGTGCAATGTTGCCTTCAAAGAGGTTGCGATAAGGATAATTACCATGAAGCACAAGATCCCCGGCAGATTCAGCCGGGAGAAAATCTTCATCCCAATAGGCATCCTTTGAATAATTGTAAGCAAACACATTTCCGTTTGAGCAAGCCTGCAGTAACATGGAATGACGCAGGTGTTCAAACACATTATTCACCACCATGCACTCCCCGGAAGCAAAGGATATTTCCACCCCATAACCACGTCCGCCGCCACCATAATCATGGGCATGGTGAAAGTAAGAACCTTCGATCAAAACATGGGAAGCATAACGTACGCTGATATGTGAAAAAATACAATTTGCACTGATGATGGCATGCACTTTTGCGTTCCTTACGTATTGGAACTTTATATTACTAGCCTGCTGGTCATGGGAATCTGTTCGTTCGATGCTCAGGTTGCTTACAGATATATTAGTAACGGGGTTTAACCGGATAAGCACAGGGTTATTTTCTGAGGAATAATCATGACGGATTTCTTCATGAATAAAGATTTTATTGTCCATGGTATCTGCTACTTCAACAATCTGCCCCATGGCTTGTAATGCCCAGTCAGAAGTCACAAAATCACCTGCATCCTGATGCAAAAGCAGGACATCTCCCGGCACAATATTGTGGGCTGTATCAGCACAAATCAGGACAGTGTCAAAGGTGCTGGCAGGTTGAATCAGGGTAGTATCATTACCGGGGCTGCCATTTGCAGCGATCAGATCATAGGCCTGTGGAAGCTCAAAATTCAGCAACACACTATCTGCTGAAGCACCTGTTAGATAGGTGCCAGAACTCAAGTTCAGCTTTTGTGTCAACCGGTATTCACCTGCCGGGATAAAAACCTCAGCAAACTGCCCCACTGACAAATCGAGCGCAGTTTGAAAAGCATCATCATCGGCAATGCCATCATTGGGAATTGCGCCCAGATCCAATACATTGATAATGGTATCAGCAGAAGGTAAACTATCGTTCAAACCGGCACCTTCCCAATTTGTCATACGGTCATCAGGGATGATTTGTTGAGCATAGCTGCTTTGCATTAAAATCACCACAAGCAATATGGATAACAGTGTTTTGTGTATGTTATTATTTAACTTCATATAAATGGTTTTTCACAGCAAAAATAACAAGGCTGGCCGTGTTTTTACAGTGTGTTTTTTCCATGATGTTGGCACGGTGTTTCTCCACCGTTCGTTTGCTTAGACACATTTCATCTGCAATTTCGATATTTGATTTTCCCCTGCAGACATGTTGCAACACGTCAACTTCCCTTTCAGAGAGGGCGTTTTTTTCCACGCTATCTTCTTTTTTTAAGCCTTCGAGCAAGGACTGCAATAATTCCTGTGAAAAATAGGTTCTTCCGGCATTTACCGTGATGATGGCCTTTTCCACTTCATCAATTTCCGAATCTTTCAGAATAAACCCTTTAGCCCCGGCCTCTACCATGCGGTTGTAATAATTCTCATCACCATACATCGAAAGGGTAATGATTTTTAAGTCGGGATAAAGGCTCAATGCTTGTGATGCCGCCTCCACCCCATCCATCACCGGCATAGCAATATCAAGCAGCACCACATCGGGTTTTTGGCTGCGTATTTTTGTCAAAAAATCTTTTCCGTTTACTGCTTCGCTGACAACCTTTATGTGTTTTGATTCTTCCAGGAGGGTTTTTAACCCGTTCCTGAACAAGGTATGGTCATCAACAAGCATTACTTTTATTTTATTGTCAGAATTCATCGTGATTCAAAGGTATATAAATTTTCATAAAGGTTCCTTTTTCTTTTGCCGTATCAATATCAACACTGCCATTGATGGAGGCTACGCGTGAATACATATTCGATAATCCCATGCCTTGTTTTTTATTGAACATGTCCTGAAGGTTAAACCCTTTTCCATCATCAGAATAATCAATCAATAAAGCGTTTTTGGTTTGTTCAATGTCAATGCTTACCCGGCTAGCTGCTGCATGTTTAACCGTATTGGTAAGCATTTCACAAATCACACGGTAAACAATAATTTCAATTTTATGGGGAAATTTTTTATTTTTTAAGGTAGTGTTGAATGTTATGCTCAGCTCAGAAGACGCACTGATTTTATTGATGAAATTTTTCAAAGCTTGCACCAGGCCAAAATTTTCCAGCATGTGGGGGCTCAGGTTGGTAGAAATGTCTTTGACGGATTTCAATGCTTCCTGCACCAGTTTATTGGCATTTCCAGCGATTTGTTTTTGCTTTTCGTTAGTCAGTTGTTTTTGAAGGGCAGACACCGACATGCGAATACCGGACATCAACGGGCCAAGGCCATCGTGCAATTCCCTGGCCAGGCGTTTACGTTCGGATTCTTCGGTGACAATAACCGATGAGAGCAGTTGTTTTTCAGCTTCACGGCGTTCGGCTTCCATGCGGTCGATGTAATTAAAAATCTGCCTGATGAGCAGCAATCCCAATGCCAGGAAAAGCGAGGACAGCACCCCGACCCAAATGTATAATAACCGGAAATCCTGAGCTTGAAAATTGCTCACCAGTGGTAAAAACTCCACCACCCGTCGTATCAACAAAGCGGCAATCCCCACAGAAATCATGATCCAGGAAAAATTGTATTTGGTGCGTTTTGTCAGCTTAAGTGCCTGGTATGCTGCAATTACCTGAAATATGACAGCAAGAACAATTGTGATTTTGAGTAACATATATAGTGTGTGTTTAATATGAGCATACTAAGGTAACACAAGGGATTGAAATGAACAAAAAACACCTGCCAAACGGGTGTCTGACAGGTGTCGGTCGGGTATTGGGAGGGGTAAAAACTTAAAGCTTATGCAACTTTATAACTTTGCGATGATTTCATCTGCCATTTGGTCAGTGCTTGCAGCACCTTTCTCAACCACATCGGGTTTGCCACGCATTTTAAGCATGTCATAAGTGCGTACTTTTCCTTCTTCAATGACAGTAGCTATTGCTTTGCGGATTTTTTTAGCGGTATCATATTCCTTAATGTAATCGAGCATCATGCATGCAGATTCAATCATTGCGATGGAATTGACGATGGATGTATTGTACTCGGCATATTTTGGGGCAGAGCCATGCGTAGGTTCAAACACACCAATGCCGCTGTCGGGATTAAATTGAGCGGAACAGGCAAAACCCAGACCGCCGATAAGTCCTGCAAAACCATCAGAAGCAATATCCACAAACATATTTCCGGCCACAAGTACGCCATAATCTTCCGGATTTTTTGTCATCCACATCATTTGAGCATCAATATTGGTGTTTTTAACCCAAATATCGGGATAATCTTTTTTCTGCATTTCGAGGGCCATTTTGTACATCATGCCCGAAGTTTCGCGGATAACATTTGGTTTTTCACACACCGTAACGGATTCAAATCCGAACTCTTTGGCATACTCAAATGCAGCCCGGAGAATACGTTCTGTGGCTTTTTTGGTAAAAATTCTTGTGGATATAGCTAGTTCTTCACGCGGCGTTTTTCCAAAGTTCTTTTTAAATTTCGGATGTGTCATCAGGGCATTATACACCTGGTCATCCGGATTTGACCATTCCACACCACCATACAGGCCTTCAGTATTTTGCCTGAAAATGACAGTGTTGATCTGGGGTTCTTCAATTTTTCCATCCGCGCCCCTGCGGATAAAGTTCAGCGGATTGCCTTTGTATGTCCGGCATGGACGCTGACAAATGTCCAGTCCAAAATGCTGGCGCAATCCCACAATGGGAGATGAATACACCAAGCCTTTGTTCTGAAGTTCCGGGGCGAGTTCTTCAGTAGCTTCATCTTTGGGTTTTGATGTGATAGCCCCAAAAAGAGCAATTTTGTGTTTTTCAATCAGATCAGTGGTGCGTTCTGGCAGGGGATTCCCTTCTTTTTTCCAGAATTCCCAACCGATATCACCTTCAACGTAATCCGCTTCAAAACCTGCTGCTTCCAACACACGGATAGCAGCTTCCAAAACATTACGGCCGATGCCGTCTCCTGGTAATTTTACAATAGTTCGTTTTGCCATAATTATCTTTCTTTAAAATGTTTCCAATGTATTTCTAAATATGCAAGGGTAAAAATAACAGCTTAAGTAATGTAAACAAAGAAGTTTAACAAAAAGTTTATGCTTTAACCTCAAATGCGCAAGTAGCTTGCTACTGCATGGCTAAACTATAGTCCACCTGTGGATTTAAGGTTTTAACATTTTACAAATTGTTTGGTAA
>JAQIDD010000175.1 GCA_027858215.1 Candidatus Delongbacteria bacterium
GTATTGAAGGTGTACATCCCAAAATTATCATTTTCAGGATCCTCAAAAGCCAATTCTCCAAACCTTTGGAAATAGGGAGTAGCAACCCTGATGCGTATTTTCACATCCGTTTCGAGCAAATCATATCCCTGGTTGAGGTAAGGTAATGATGTCCACATGGCACCACTAAGTGCCCAACGCTTATACATAATGCTTTGTTGTTCTTCATATAGCAACATCATATCGTGTATCCACTTGCACGAATCATAAGCAGGCGTTGAAATTTCGGGATTTTGCACGTAATTGGTATGGCCAAAAACGTAGATGTAATGTTTGCCGCCAAAGAGTGGGCCGTTAAGATTATAAATGCCTTCTGAGGGGTTCCATATCATATCATCACCGTTTTCTCCTTTAAGCCATGAATCTTCACCGAAGGCCATATTGAGGCGCTCGCCGGTTCTCACATCAATGGCATATCCGGGGAACCAACCCAAGCCATGTGTGGTATCGCCCGGAATGGGGTCCCCGTTTTTATCAACGGATGGTGATTGTCTCAGGTCAAAACGGAGAGCATTGCCTTCTGAAAGGTAATTTACCAATGGGTTTACTTGTGTTTGGTAACCGTTAGCATTCGTTGTCCATTCGTTTTCACACATTTCAAGTACCACACATCTAGTCCATTTGGATTTATCGTCGGTAATTACAACATCAACACTGGATAACAGCCCGTATTTGTCAATGTTCATCTGTGATCTGTCATAATTAGGTCCGTACTTGAATCTGGACGTAAGGTAAACCGGTCCCCAGGTACCACCGAGAATTTTTTCGTAGTATTCATCCGGATCCATGCCCAGGTAATCATTGTAATTTGGGTTTGGGTTATCTATAGCTCCATCGGTATATGTACCTACCCTGATCCAGTTGTAAGGATCCAAATTATCACCATCGGGGATGAATGACAACCATGGCCTGGTGGGATCTGAAAATTCTATGCTAGCTTCGAGGGAACCATTCCGGTTATCATTTTGATTTTTATAAGCAGGCGGATAAACCTGGGAAATGGAAATGCTTAAACCAAGGTCAAGCAACAATTGATCAGTTTTAGTTTTGTTTATCGGATAATGTGAGTGAATTGTGTCATTGGTTGCATTGTTGATCATAATCCAGTCAGCACCGTCTTCCAGTAAACCGTAATAATTAGCGGATGCGTTATGAAATTTCAACGTATATGAACCATCGGGCACATTTAAAGGATCAATTACCCGTATATTGATTGGTCCTTTGCCATTTTCATAGGTTGGTGTAAAATCTTTCCAGGGAGAACCGCTCAAGATGGTTTCAACGGATTCATCTTTCAGATCCAATACATAGTTCCCGTTTCCATACCCTTCAATCTGGGTAATTTCAGGTCCATAGCCATATTCTGCCTGCATTTCAGTTCCATCCTCAGCAGGTTCTGTAAAATGCGGCATTGCTGTGTATTTTTCAATGTTATTACGACCGGCCAGGTATGGTTTTTTCAAGCCATTGAATGTGGATGGTATTTGCTGGTCATAAGCCTCCGTTATGTTATAACCATAAGCAATGGCTGTATAATGATAGGTTCTGTGATTTATGAGCCGTTTATCTCCACTGGCAAAACGGTCTTCAGTAATCACAAAGCTGTGTTCAATGCCTGAATTTTCTCCATTGACCATTTCCAGTGGTTCATTGGCGCCCAGTTCGTCTGACCAGTAAAAATTGACCAGCTGAGACACATCGTCTTTGATATCAGACTGGTAAATTTCGCGGACAAGGTCTTTATTATGACGGTCAGTGACACCAGCTGATTCATTTTTCAACTGAAATACCTGGTATCCCTGGAATCTGTAATACTCATCACAAGGATCAAGATCACCACCACAAATGATAGAATTGTCTTCTTCTTTGTATTTTTCTAGATAGTTGTTCGAATTTTCTTTGTTATAAATGTGGAAAATCAGTTTTTTATCCAGCTCAACAATATTCAATTCCGGTGCATCCGGTCCGTTGAGTACACGGAAACAATTTTCAAATAAGGTTTGTGCTTTATCATCGGCTTTTCTTACAGCTTCAACTGAAGCCCAGGGGCCACCGGAACTTGCCCTGGCATACACAGCACCTGCAGTGATATCGTTAACAGCACCGGGTTGCAGTGTAAAAGGCCCTGCAGATTGCACGAACCTCCTGTCATAAGGTGTATTGTCTTCGGTTTCTTCAGACCAGTCGGGCATAACTTCACCATCTTGTCCCCATCCGCAAATGTCGGTAGTGGGGTTACCGGGGAACATAAAATCTGTTGAGGTGCTTGTTGCCCCTGATGAAGACGAATGACCTGTTCCTCCATACAACAATGGGGAACCGTCTTTCCAGTATCCTGTCATGAAATTGTAATAATCGATGGCATCCTGCGGGTCTGTTGTAGCAGGGTTATCACCACCACCGGTATTGTTAAAATACAAAAATCGACGCATGCCCCAGCGCTCATTATCTATGGTACCATCTTCAAAGTTAAGGCCATTGATGTTTCCATTGAGGATATCGCCCATGTTGCAATTTAATTCAGGCAAACCATTTACAGTGTCATAGCTTGTGGAATTGTCTTTTCCATCGGGATCCTGGTAAGGGCCTTCAAAAAAGTCAATCCCAATTGCAGGTGGTTGTTCGCCATACCCGGGGCTGGCCCCGTCATCTTCATCCACATTGTCACCATTGTACAAATACCCCAATCCTCTTTTAACATCACATCCGACATAATCATCCTGTGGACCACCAAGATCAGCATCTGTCCATACACCGAAATAGGTATCATACAAGGTATATGTTGATCTGTTGATCAGGTTGTAATTATAAAATGTCATGTCATTCAGTTCATCATTGGTTGAGAATGCAAAAGCCTGTGCCCTGATTTCCATACCAATGGCATCGCCTCCGGTTTCAGTATGTATATTGCCTTTGTCATTATACACCCACCACAAGGTAGAGTCACCATAAATTTTCGCTACCCTGTCACGGGGCCTGACACAATTCGGATCATCGGTTATTCCCTGGTCAGGATATTCATAATATGGAAAATCACCGTCGTAGGGATTGTAATATCCATCGCCATTGTAATCCCAAAAAGGTGCAAGGTAGTATGCATAACCACCGGCAGGGCCGTGAGCAGGCCAGTTAAGGATTTCTTCCGGGATGGTATAGGTAGGATACTCATCAGCGGTATTGCATTCAGGATCCTGCTGGCAATCAAACCAGGCTCTGAATTCATCCACCATGTATTTACCCATGGGATAATGCTTGTCATATTCCTGACAAACCTCAAAAGAAACACTGGAAATTTCAGGGCCAGTGGCAATCAGCGGGCCAGTCCAGTAATCAATACCGACCTGACGATAACGCACAGCAGCGAGTTTTAATTGCCCGTTTGCATCCAGGCCACCCATCCATATACCACCACAGAACAGGGCATTTGGTCCGTTTCCTGATTCGGTGGCCGGAACTTCATAACTGGGAGCACCTTGCAAATCCCACCACATATCACCACCGGTGTGTATGAGCGTACGTACATTGTTTACATACAATTCAGTTGATGTTTTTCCGGGTTCGCAGCCTGCTGCTCTGGTAGCTTTTTGTTCTGATCTCGGCTTGTCAGCAGGATTGACATCAGCCAATGTCTGCATTGTTAACAAACTTAAAACACTGATTCCGATTAATAATTTAAGGCTTTTCATTTTTATGATCGCTTTATAATGTTTTACAAATTAATTAAAAACTAAATTGTACACCCAGGCGAATGGTTCTTGGTGTACTATAATTATAAGGGCTGTTAATGTACATTGCGTAATAGTTACGGTATGCCTCTTCATCCGTTTGTGTGGCAATGGCATCCTGGAAAGCTGAATAAGTTAAGAATCCATCATCATTGGGATTGCCTGTATAGCCGTAAACATTAAGTACATTTTTTGAATTCAGTAAATTGGAAATTTCCAGATAAACATTCAAATAAGCGTATTTTGCTTTTGCCCCGGATTCTGAATCCTTGTCTTTCAGTGTCAAACGTACATCCCTGTCAAGGCGCATATTAATTGTCGTACGCCATGGTTTACGTGAACCATTCAGTGAGCCAACAAGTTTTCCATCCCTGGGCCTGTTAAGCTGAGAGTAGGGACTACCGGAACCAGCATTTACAACAAAGTTTACTCCGGTGTTAGCAAGGAAATTGGTATTAAACCATTTTGGGCCTTTATACGGTGTGCCACTGACTTTTCCTCCAAAACGATAATCGAGCGTAACAGCAAAATTGTGTCGCTGATCAAAATTCAACGGGATGGTTGTTCTCAGGTTAGGTTGATCTGATTTAATTATATCAAGGCCTGATTCGAAAGAGGAACCAGTGCCATTGGCAAACTGTAATGTATAAGAAGCTCTCATTGACACGTTACCTGTTCTTCTCAGATCATAGGCAACAGTAAAACCTTTCACAGTTCCAAAATCAATATTACCGTATGTATAATAATCCACCGGATAAGCTCCATTGACAGCAATGGCCTGCTGCATATCACGCATTTCTCTGTAATAAGCAGACAGTTTCAGTGAAGAGGTGTTCCCAAGTTTTTGTTGATAACCAACTTCGTAATCTATTGTTTTTTCAGTGGTCTGATTTGGATTACTGATTGGGTTCTGGTTGATTTGTCTGATGTATAAATATTGTATTGGATTCAACCTGGCATTGTAAGATGGCCGTTTTGATAAAATATCATAATGTGCAAAGAAAAGTGCTTCGTCAGAAATGGGGAATGAGAAGGCTACACGCGGCATCACGGTGATTTGTGGTTCATAATCCACAAATGCGTTTGTATTCAGTTCGTCATTTTCGAGCAAGTATGGTGTAATGCCTGTAGCACCGGCTATTTCATTGGGATTTTCAGTTTCAGTTCCCTTGTCATTATACCAGTTGTCGCCGTCACGGAAACCGGTGATACGTGATGGATTTTCAGCATCATTTACATACACTACGGCACCATCATTAATGTTTCCCGGAATTTCAGATTCAGTAAGCAGGCCGGCCGGGTCAGATTCCCCAACACGATACGCATCGCTAAAAATATAGGAGTCTCTCAGTACACGCTGGTTAGCATCATACCGATCTACCCTGACTCCAACGTTAAAAATAAGGTCTTTGAATGAGAATTTGTCCTGGATATATCCAGCAATGTAGTTTGGTTGAAATGCCGCTATCGGCCGTGTAAGGTTTCCGTATTCATCAGTTTTTGTGAAGAAATCTTCAAAACTGGGATCGTAATCCAGTTTTTCTCCAGTATGATCATAGCCGTAATAAGAAACGTAAGCGTTCCCCTGGTTGAGCAATTCGCTTGCAGAGAAATATGAAATATCAAATTCATCAGGGTCATAAGAATCCACATCTATCCACTCAAGGCCATCAACAGGTTTACCTAGGTATTCACGGAATTTCATGTCAAAAAGTGCCTGTTGAGATGCGTTAAAGAGCCTGGAGTAATTGATGGTATCCTGGAAAACCCCATTTGCATCATACACAGGATTTGGATTGGAAAGGTCACGTTCCATAATGTGCTTATTCATCAGATCTTCGGCAAGTCCCCAAAGTCCAAAAGGAGCCAGTCCAAAATAATTATCTTTTCGTTGTTCAAATTCGAATCCCAGTGTGAGCTCATGATCATTTATGTCTGCCACACCATTGGCTGCCACACGCATTTGGTTGGCATCGGATTTTGAGTAGGAAGTGTAAGGTACACCAGGTGATGTGTATAATCCTGCGATATTTCCAGGGCCTGATCCATTCAACAAACCACCATTTTGAATAATGGTGTTCCTGTCAATGTAATATTGATCACCGACAATGTCAAAAAACTGTTCAGAATAGGTTGACAACTCCGGATTTTTTGTCCCTGGTGAAAAAGAATCAATTCTGTAAAAGTAGGTCTCATGAATCCATCCTTCGAGATTACTAGCTGTATCAGTTCCCCATTGGTAGAATTTTTCGGGAATTGTTTCATATTTTCCAATGTATCCATAATCAAAGAAATTATCTTTATGATCCATATCCTGTGTGGTACTGGATGTTTTTGAATAATCAACCTGAATGGAATAATAAGCATTTTTGATCAGGCGTTGTTCTGGTTCTTCTCCTTCTTCCGGAGGTGGTGTCTGGAATTTTTGAGTTAACCTTCCATATACCCGCCAGTTATTATATATTTGCTGGCCATTGTTTTCTGAATTAAACAACGAATTGGCATAGCTATAGATTCGTTGATTTCTGTAGTCCATGGTTCCACCAAACGTCAGGTTCAGATTTTTGATGGGTTGAAAATCCAGCTTTCCAGCGAGGTTTAATTTCATTCTTTCAGCATTGGGACGTGTATCAATATTCTTAAAAGCATCTTCTCTCAAAAACTCAGCATTCTGATAAATAATCGGAAGTCCTGCTTCTGTTGGTATAACCCTAAGGGGGGCATCTGCGATTTCATCCCTGATATCATCTTCAGATACCCATGTTCCGATTGCGGATGGGTTTCCGTCTTTTATATATTCCAGCTCACTGGAAATAAGGAATCCTGCTACTGTGCGTTGTCTGTCAGTTCCAGCTTCTTTTGTGCGGTAAATAGGTCCGGATATCATCAATCCACCCAGGTTATAACCATATGGGTCAAGGAATTGAGATGTTACTACTTCAGCGCCGCCAAAATATTTACTTGTTGGTCCTTTTGTAGTAACACTAATGATACCACCGGTAGCATCTCCATATTTGGCAGCTATACCACCAGTTACCACCGATATTTGTTCGATGGCAGATTTAGGTACAGCATTTGTGCCTCGTACTTTTACACCATCTACATAATAAACAGTAGCTTCAGAACGTGCGCCACGAATACTACCAACTTCACCATCTTCAGAATACACACCACCAACTGTTGTGGCAATAGCGTCAGCCGAACGTCCAGGCATTTTAGCGATATCGTCTGCAGTAACTGTTCCACCTGATTGGGTCTGGTCTTTCTTAATCAGCGGTACTTTATATTCTTTTATCTCTACTTCTTCCAGTACTTCAGCGGATGCTTTCAGTTCAAAATCCTGAAAGGTGATATTACCAGCCTGAATTTGCACATTATTATATTGCAATGCGGCATATCCGACGTATGAAGCTTTTACGGTATATTTGCCTGCTGGTATGGGTTTTATCTGGTATTGACCGTCAAAATCCGTCATCCCTCCGGTTACTATGTTTCCATTTTCTTCGATACTCACATTGGCAAAGGGTATCGGTTCTCCGGTTTCTCCATCAAGGACTTTCCCTTTTAGTGTTCCGGATTGTGCGAAAGCACCTGTACTGATTACAAGTGCTGTTAAACCAATAATTAATCTCCGTAGCATAGTTCTATCTTTAGTGTTCTTTTTTAATTTACTTAACCCAATTAGTTTATTTATTAAATAAAGCGTAAATATAATGTCCAAAATCAAACGAGCAAAATAAA
>JAQIDD010000183.1 GCA_027858215.1 Candidatus Delongbacteria bacterium
GCCCAAGCAAGCTTGGCTCTGCCCTCGTTTTAATAATTTTGGCTGCACTCAGCATAGCCCAAGCAAGCTTGGCTCTGCCCTCATTTTAATAATTATGGCTGCACTCAGCATAGCCCAAGCAAGCTTGGCTCTGCCCTCGTTTGCACAAAATTTGCACAAAATTTGTGCCTTGCATCTTATTCATCAAATTTGTTTCTTGAAAGAAAAGAATTATTAGAAGGCCCCATAAATAAAACGTACTTGCCCGGGTACCCATAAAATTGTACTTTTGGATGCATGATTGATGCTTTATACAAAATAAGCCCGAGATTTCTAAAACGAAGCTATATTAATGCTTTTAAGGGGGTACAATACCTGAAATACAAGCTTGGGCTTATCCGTTTTCCGGATGTAAACAAGGCATCGCTGAATAAAAACACGGTAAAAGCATACAACCGGCAACGTCCGTATGGATACAGGCAACAACTGTGTTACGCCCCCTTTACCAGTATGTTTTTCTCACGTGCCGGATACATGTCTCCGTGCTATGCTACCTATGGTGAAAAATCCGACCGCTGGCCGGACAAAAGCATCAAAACATCGTGGTTTAATGGTGAATTTGAAAACATCAGGCAACATGTAGCAAATTACGATCTGGATTATGCATGTCGTTTCTGTAAACCGGTTTTTGCAGCTCACAATTTCGGAAGTTTACTGCCCAATAAGTATGAATCCTACGGCATCAACACACAGGCATACCCCAAAATCATGGAATTTGAGCTGAGCAACCGTTGTAATCTTGAATGCATCATGTGTGATGGCAACCTGAGCTCTGCCATACGAAAAAAACGGGAAAAAAAGCCGCCCCTCCCCGATCATTACAACCAGAATTTTGTCGAAGAGCTAAAAGCTTTCATCCCCCACCTGCAAATGGCCGAATTTACCGGTGGTGATCCGTTCCTAATACCAATGTATTATGACATCTGGGAACTCATCAACAACATAAACCCCGGATGCCAGGTACTGATCACAACCAATGCCAACACCATGAGCAACAGCATTGAAACCATGCTCCAAACATACAACAACCTGCATTTTAACATCTCCATTGACAGCCTGAACAAAGAGCATTACGAACAGATCCGGCGGGGCGCAAATTTTGCGGAAGTAATACGCAACACCAAACGGTTTATCAGCTACTGCCATCAACACAACACGTCCTGCAATTTGCTGGTTTGCCCCCTGACAATCAACAGTCGTGATTTTCAAGACTTAATTGAATTTGCAAACAAACATAATATCTGCGTTTATTTCCATACGGTGGTAAAACCCAGTGAATTGTCATTAAAACATCAGTCAGCCCAATTTTTATCTGAACTTATCGAATATCTGAAACGTTACATCCCACTACAAAAAACCACGAATCAACGCACCAACGCTGCCAGTTATGCCAGCCTTATCAGATTATTAGAAACCTGGCACGCAGAAAACACGCAACAATACCATCCCACTGAAAAATCATCTGACATCGAAGGCATCTTTGCATATTTTGAGAAATCATTGTCAAAACCCGCTTTTGAGAGATTGAATGACCTGCTCCTGGAATATAAAGATAATCCGGGTTATAACACATTGATTAAAACAGTGTATGATATCCCTGCAGACAAGCTTGAACATGCACTACATACAGAAAAAACAGAAAATCTTCACAAGCAGATTGACCACATTTTAAATATTCAGGAATGAAAGATGGCAGAAAACCATGGCTTAACTATAGGGATAAGCACTATGATGTTAATTTGGATGCTTGTATGCTGAAATTTTGTTGTGCGTTACGGTACTTTTGGTTATTTTTGTATTGATAAAAGATTGTGTTGTGCATCTGATTGTTGATGTTGCCATATAACTAAATTACACATATTCAGCTTTTTGCATAACCCAATTATTCTCTCATTTTTTACAACTTTGCTTAAACCAGGAAAATTACACATTGAAAAATGAAGAAACTAACACCCAATAAATTAAATGACTACAAAACTAGCTTTGGAATTAAAAAAGGGAAACGGGTATGCAATGCCCCATATACAGCACTCTATTTCACACCTGAAGGATATATCAAGGCTTGCTGTGGCCAGGACAACCACTACGCGTTTGGAAAATATCCACACTCAGGCATAGCCGCTGCATTAAAATCCAAAAACAGAAGAACATTACAAAAAAGCATCAAAAAGAACAGTTTCAATTTTGGATGCCACGCCTGTTATCAAAACATTGAGGAAGGGAACTTTGAAGCAGCCATGAGCACCCAATATCTTAAATATCCCCCCAGGCGCATGCCGCGCGTTTTGGAATTTGAGCTCTCCCATTACTGCAACCTGGATTGTATCATGTGCAATCTTCACACAAAAAATTCACATGACCATGTTTATGACGAAGCTTTTATTCATTCATTAAAACCCTACCTAAAACACGCTACAGCCAGTCGATTTTACGGAGGAGAACCCTTTTTAATCCCCATGTACAAAGAAATATGGAACAAGATTAAAAAGCTGAATCCGGAAATGCAAATTCACATTCAAAGCAATGGCATGGTTTTAAACGATGAGATTGAACACTTGCTTAAAGAAATGAATGTTTTCCTTGGTATTTCCCTTGATGCAATGCATAAATCCGTGTATGAAAAAATACGTAAAGGCGGCAATTTTGATATTTTGATGCGTAACATTCAAAAATTTCAAACCATCACACAAGCACAAAATAAAAGCATTAATTATTCCTTTTGTCCCATGCAAATCAATTGGAACGAGATTACTGAATTTGTAGATTTTGTAAATAAAAATCATGGAATTTTATTTTTCAATACTGTAAACACACCAAAAGATTTAACACTCAAAAGATTATCAACGAAAAAATTAAAAACCATAATAACTACGTTAACAGAAGAAAACATAAAATCGTATAATAA
>JAQIDD010000186.1 GCA_027858215.1 Candidatus Delongbacteria bacterium
GCCCAAGCAAGCTTGGCTCTGCCCTCGTTTGCGCAAAATTTGCACAAAATTTGAAGCAGTATATGAGAAACGCTGAAAACCCTACGGGAAGAAAAGAATTATTAGAAGGCCCCTCAAATCATCTAACCTGGTTGTGTTAGAGTAATAAGATGAGAACTTGATTAACTCAGGTCTTGATGTTAATTACAATGGTAAGAAGTTTTTTTTAATTCTGTCCTGCAGGGCAGGTAAAATAACAACGCTTAGTCTCCAATTATTACTTTGCGCATAAGGTTGTGTGATATTCCTTTGATATTTACAAAATACAAACCTCCTGAAAGCTGACTGACATCAAGCACATTTCTTCCTGCGGAAAGTGTATGATGCATCACACGTACCCCGGTAGTTGAAAACACCGACACTTCCACTTCTTCTTTCCCGGGAACAAACAAAAACACCTGCTCTGAAGCCGGATTGGGATACAAGTTGAAAGCTTCAGCAGCAAAATCCGGTTTGTCAGAGACAATGCTTTCATATTTCACTTTCCAGCCTTTGGATTGTACATCGCTGTCAGTGATAAAATGAAAAGCCATCGCATCCCCTGATGAAATAATCTCAGGCGGAATGCTGCTGCCTGAATAAGTGCCTATCAACGGAGCATCTGTTGAGTTGCCATCATACACTTTCAGCACATCATTTTCTTCAGTATCAAACTGTAAAAATGTCAATTTGATAGATTCAGCGGAATCAGGCTGAATGAGCCATGTACAATCGGTGTCGTTCCAGGCATAATTTGGGCCGGAACCATCATCAAAAGTCCAGGATTTCTGGTCATAGACCATGCTGTTGCAATATTCACCCCAATAAGGCATAATATTGATAGCAGCACCCTGATTCCAATGGAAATCGATTCCATCCAGGTAAAAATACCCGTCATTGTAACCATTCCATCCCCAGTTAAAGTGAAGATAACAAGTATCCTGGTAACCATCACAGACAAAAGCATGGCCGCCGCCATTATCATTTACTCCCCGGTACAGTATAGGATGTCCCTTTTCAAGGTCTTCCATCAACAGGTTTTTCCATTCAACATCAGAATAATTGGATTTTTCCACAAAATCACTTCCCGATTTATATTTGAAATGGTATTTGAGGGCGTATTCGGCATTGGATACCGAACTGCCTGATGCATCTGCTGAATAATTCATATCTACAGCCACACCACAATGAAACAACAAAGTTGAAATAGCCTCCCTTGACGCCACATTGATCGTAGTTCCCATCACATCCCAATCATATTCAACAGCACTTAAATCTATTTCTATTTCATCGCCCCAATACATTGTATGCGTATATTGTCCTGATTCAGGATATTCATAATAATTCATAAGCTGCCCCATAGCGGTAGCCACACAACCAACAACAACATGCCCCCCCGGACCATTGGGATGTGAAGGACACGCAGCATTATACGGCCAGCTTTGTCCCCATTTTGTATCAATCATTGGGGTCACTTCACGGGTGTTTCCTTTGGCATAAGTCCCTTCAGAATACATTTGCCAGGCAAGGCGTTTTTTTTCAGACTGCAGTTTTTTACTTCTTATGCTTTTAGCCTGCTTTTCCCGTGCGGTCAAATATGATTGCATGGCAGGATTGATTTCTTCCGGCTCAAGGCCACCTTCCAGTGAATATCCCAACACGGGATACATGTCTGTATCTCCGGACAACAACACCCATGCATTGTCATAACTAAATAAATACCAGGCCGACTCAACGCCTGTACCGACAAGTTTCATTGCCCCCTGTACCGGTTGGGATTTTTGTTGTGATTTGTAATAGAGAAATGCTTCTCCGACCTGCGCAGCTTGTTTTTCACTTACCGGCTCAGCAACAGCCAGTCGAATAAAAAACGAAACAACTAAACAGGTTAACATTAAACGTTTCATACACTATATTTTTACTAATACACTTTTATTTTTCACAAAACTAATAAATCTCAGGGAATAAGTTGCCGTTCATTTAGAAGTTCCTGATTAACTTTCAATCAATTGATGATACAATTGATCAAAGATTTTATAAATATAAAGTTATATTTTCATAAAACAAAACCTGTGTTTATCTGTTTTATAACTGAACCAAAAATAAAATATTATGGCTTTTACATTACCAAACTTACCTTTTTCAAAAGATGCCCTGGAACCAAAGATATCAAAACAAACCTTAGAGTTCCATTATGGCAAACATCATCAAAAGTACGTCGATAAACTCAACGGACTGATTGAAGGCACAGATTATGAAAACATGAGCCTTGAAGATATCGTTGTAAAATCAGAAGGCGGGATTTTCAACAACGCCGCACAGGCATGGAATCATCAATTTTACTGGGAAAGTTTATCCCCGGATGGAGGCGGAACACCGTCAGGGAAAATTGCAGATGCCATCAATCAACAATGGGGAAGTTTTGACAATTTCAAAGATGAATTTTCAAAAAAAGCCGCAACTCTATTTGGTTCCGGCTGGGCATGGCTGGTAAAAACCAAAGAGGGAAAGTTGGAGATCATCCAGGGGCAAAACGCTAAAAACCCCATGACAGAAGGACACACACCTCTGCTTACCTGTGACGTTTGGGAACATGCTTATTACCTGGATGTACAAAACAAACGCCCCGATTACATTGAAAATTTCTTTGATTTGATAAATTGGGATAAAATTGAAGAAAGATACAATCAATAATACACTAATACACCACTGAAAAACGGGGCTGCTTTTCATTTTAAAGGCAGCCCCGTTGTGTTTTGCTGTACATATCATTCATCTTCTTCATCAAATCGCTCTTC
>JAQIDD010000234.1 GCA_027858215.1 Candidatus Delongbacteria bacterium
TCTAATCATCCCTGCAACCATGGGGTGCGTGTTCACCGCATTAGCCATTTTTCTAAACATAACATGCTGATTACCTGAAGTATTTAATCTATGTATTAAAGTGCTGCACAAAACATGAAGTTAACATCAGAACCACTGCCTATACCAGTCAGATTAGAGATTTGTACATTGCAACCAAAGCATCTGAAGCATTAATGGAAATCGATAAAAGGATGTGATCCCGGTGAAATACGCCGATGGAACTTGTTTACTGGTTTTTCAGATAAGTGTTCAGCTCTTCTTTTGATGCATCGGATTCAAAAGCGGACAACACAGCATCATAATGTTCCTGGTCTTTGGTGTATTTATGAGCGTATTTTGCCAGGTTCAGCCGCGAGTTTTCGTATTCAAAGCTTTTAATGATGCGGATAATTTGTTCCGTGGTGAAGCATTTTTTGAGTTTGAGAATCTTTTTTGCTTTAACGAGCCGTTCACTTTCCATTTTTATTTCCATTAACACGGCGATGATTTCATTCATTTCCCTCGTTGGTACTTTACATTCAACGCTTGTTTGGCTTGTGTCTTTTTGTTGCAGAGAATCTGGTAACGGTTTGATGATATGTTCAATCATCTGATGAATGTTCTGTACATAATTGATGGTGTCTTTTTTTGCTTCATTTTTAAGTTTAAATGGCACGGGACCCTGTGTGATGCCGAGCATTTCATTTATGCTTTTTTTATTTTCTTTTGATGTAAGCAATTGTTTCACATAAGCAAAATTATCTGCATCATAGACATAATCATAAGTGGTAGTAAAAAGATTGTATCTCATTTCTTCATCAAGAATGGTATTGGCGATTTTCATGATCTGAGCTGTGGAAAGGCAGTTTTTTTTGGTAATGTTTTTGGCAATGTTTGTCTTATCTTCCATGGTCTGAACGCTCTTAAGCGTATCCAGTATGTGTTGAAACTGACTGCTTGATATTGGATTCCCGCAATTGGTGTTCACATTGTCGTATGTGGATACGTCCGGGTAATTGAGATCATCGGATATGACCTTGTATTTCCTGTTTGCTGCATAGCTCTTTGAAACATTCAGGGTTTTACTTTTATCTGATTTATTTTGAGAACTTGCAAGGTATCTGGATGTATAATTTCTCACGGCATCTGCAAAACGAAACGCGGTAGATTTTAATTCAAAAGCATCAAGCACTGTATAATAATGGCGTGGATTTACAGCATGTTCAAACGCCCGGAGCGCAAACTGATACCTTAAATTGTCCTGGGGCAACATCATGGCCATTTCCTGTATCTGCCCGACGAAAAAATATTCCTTTTCAGCCACTTTCATGGCAAATTCCATTTTGCCGGCCGTTGTTTTAATCATCTGTAATTCTTCAAGATAAGATTCAAATTCACTTTGGTCCATCACCTGTTGAGCGTGAAGGGCAGATAGGGAAAACAAAAAGATGACCACGTAAGAAACAGATGTTTTCATTGTAGTTTGATTTAAATATGCCTTAATCTGTAATATTGCATTTGTTTACAGATGCAATATAGCAAAAGAAAACAAACAATTATTACAGAAAAAGATAAAATATCAACAATGTTTATAACAATTCCCCAGGGGGATAAAAACCCATCATTCGCTATCTTTCAGCCACTTGTCAAGCCAGGCTTTAAATTCACGTTGCCACAGGATCGCGTTTTGTGGTTGCAACACAAAGTGGGATTCTTCCGGGAAAACCAGCAATTTGGCAGGCACATCGTTCAAGCGGGCAGCGTTGAAAGCCTGTACACTTTCGGTGTATGGGATGCGGAAATCGTATTCGCCGGTAATCATCATGATGGGTGTATCCCACTTGTCCACAAATTTGTGTGGTGATTGTGCGTAAGTGCGTTGAGCCACAGGGTTGTTTTTTTTCCAGTAAGCACCGCCTAAATCTTTGTTGACAAACCAATATTCTTCAGTGGCATTGTACATGCTTTCAAGGTTAAACATGCCGCAGTGGGAAATAAAGGCTGAAAAACGGCCATCGTGATGCCCGGCGAGCCAATACACGGAAAAACCTCCATAACTTGCACCCACAGCACCGATGTTGTCTTCATCAATGTAGTCTTTGGTTTTAAATGCATCCACAGCAGAAAAATAATCTTTCATGTTTTGGCCGGGATAGTCTCCTGATATTTGTTCGTTCCATTCAGAGCCAAAAGTGGGCAGGCCGCGGCGGTTTGGTGCAATTACAACGTACCCGTTGGCTGCCATGATCTGAAAGTTCCATCTGTAAGAAAAGAACTGGGATACGGCGCTTTGCGGCCCACCCTGGCAATACAGGATAGCGGGATAAGTTTTGGTTTCATCAAATCCGGGGGGCAGAATTTCCCAAACGAGCATTTGTTTCCCGTCGGTGGTTTCTACCCATTCTTTACGTACGTTACCCATTTCGATGTGGTCGTAAATATGCTTGTTGACCTCTGTCAGTTGTTTTGCGCTGCCTTCTTTGTTAAGCATAAACAACTCTTTTGCCATGTCCATAGCTGTTTTATGAGCAAGCATAGTTTCTCCCTCTAATTCAAGGCCGGAATAATTGTGAGGTCCCTGAGTGAGTTGAGTGATCAAACCTGAATCCAGTGAAATACGAAAGACCTGGTATGTTGCCTCTGTTCCGGATATAAAATATATTTTTTTGTCATCATCTGACCAGTTGATTGATGATACTGACTCATCGAATTTTTCCGTATGACTGGTCAGGGTTCCGGTTTCAAAATCGTACACCACAAGGCGGGCCCTGTCGGATTCATACCGGGGTTGTTTCATCTGCTCCCATGCAAGTTTGCTTCCGTCATTGGAAAAAACCGGGTGTAAATCATACCCCGGATTGGGAGCACTCAGGTTTTCGGTATTGCCACTTTCGCAATCGTACAGATATACATCTGAATTAGTGCTTACGCTGTATTCAACGCCGTTAAGTTTTTTGCATACGTAAGCAATCTTCTTGGCATCGGGGCTCCAGGCGATATCAGAATAATCAAAATAAGGGCTCAACGGAGCATCGTAATTTTCTCCTTCCAGGATGTCTTTGCCTGTTTCAATCAAATCTTCACCAAATTCTGCCACAAAAATATGCGAACGGGTTCCGTCATCCCAGTGATTCCAGTGCCTGTACATTAAATCAGTGGCAATATGCACATTGGCTTCCGGAAGGTCAGGGTATTTGTCAATGGGCGTATCATTCATTTTAACATCTTTGCAGTACAAGATTTTTTCACCATAGGGTACTACGGAGAAATAATTGATGCCCCCTTCTATTTGGCTCCGGATTTCTTTATTGGCGCCATCAGCATCCATCACCCAAAGCTGTGTTCCGGACGTATCTGCAGACAGGTAAGCGATGGATTTTCCGTCCTGTATCCATTGCGGTGAATGGCATGAACTTTCGCCGGAGGTGAGTTGTTGAGGTTCTCCTCCTTCGGTTGAAATGCTGTAAATGTGCGTTAACCCCGTATTTTCTTCCACAGAATATTTTGTCATTGTGAAAACAACTGTGTTAGCATCGGGGGAAAGGTGTGCGCTGCCAATGCGATTGAATTTCCACAACACTTCGGGCGTGAGTATGCCGTTTTCAATTTCCTCTTCCGTCAGGCTGTTGTCAATTTCTAAAGGAGATTCATCGGTTTGTTGTTGCTGTCCGGCATCACATGAAAAAATAAAAGCGAGGGACAAAACAAGCATTACATTTACATATTGTTTCATAAGGGTATGTTTTAATTTTATATTTACCACAAATCAGTTAAAAATGGTTAATACCGATTAAAAACCATTATTGATTATCCAGTTCATTCAGTGCTTCAATAGCCAGGGGATAATTTTTCTTGTATTCCAAAGCTATGTTGTAATCGGCACGGGCTTTCTCTGTTTTATCCAACAATTCATACGCATATCCCCGGTTATAATAGGCTTTGTAAGAAGCAGAATCAATTTTCAGGGCTTTATTAAAACCCTCAATGGACTTTTCATAATTGTTTTGATACACCAGGGCAATATAGGCTTTGTTATAATGTGCTCCATAGTGCAAACTGTCAATCTTGTTGATGATGTAATTATAGTGATACAAAGCACTGTCAATTTGATCATGCTGTTGAAAATAAAAACCTGTGTTGTAGTGTAATTCAATGTTTTCCGGGGCTTGTCTCAGTCCGGACCTAAAATACTCAATCGCCAGCGGATCGTTTGCTTCGGAAAGCAATCGTCCCAACATCACATAAGCAGCAATGTGTTCTTCATCGTATTCAATGCATCGCTGAAACGCTTTAATGGCAAGTTCGGTTTTTCCGGTTTCATTGTAAATTAAACCCTGGATAAAATAAGTATCTGCATCCTGT
>JAQIDD010000238.1 GCA_027858215.1 Candidatus Delongbacteria bacterium
TCTAATCATCCCTGCAACCATGGGGTGCGTGTTCACCGCATTAGCCATTTTTCTAAACATAACATGCTGATTACCTGAAGTATTTAATCTATGTATTAAAGTGCTGCACAAAACATGAACGGCGGTAAAATTTTTCTAAATAGCTTTGGCTTCCGAAAAATTTTAATAATTTTGGCTGCACTCGGCATAGCCCAAGCAAGCTTGGCTCTGCCCTCATTTGCACAAAATTTGCACAAAATTTGTTTCTTGAAAGAAAAGAATTAATAGAAGGTCCCTTAATTAAATGTTGGTTTTTCACTAAAACATAAATTCACATGCAGCCTTTTTCAAATCTGTGTTATCTTTGCATTGATAAAACGTTGTCAAAAAATAATGTTATGAAAAAATTCTTTATGCTAAGTCTTGCATTGTTAGTAGTATATACGCTCAATGCAATTTCTCCCATTCAAACAAAACATGAGAAATCGGAGCTCCAACTATTGAATAGCCGTTTGGATTTCATTGAATTTACAAACACAGTAGGAGATTTTTATGGTATAAACATCAAAACAAAAGCCGGTAATTTTACAAAACTGCGCGTTCCGGGTTATCATAAATCTGCTGATTATGGCATGCCTGAATTACCTGAAATAAGCAGATTGATAGAAATACCTTACGGTGCAAAAGCCCGCATTGAAATCGTTTCTTATGATGAGGAAACCATATACCTAAATGAAGAAGGACATCATTTTCCACTGATGCCGGCACAACCGTCACTAAGCAAAAGCCAGGACCCTGAAGATGTGGAATTTGTATATAATGAAGATTTCTACCATTCCGGCTCTGTGTATATGCCCGACATGGTAAGTGTGGAAAAAGCAGGCAAATTGAGGGGCATACAAATGGCTCTCGTAGTCATTCGTCCTTTTGAATACAACACCGGTGACAATACCATTACTATCAAAAACAATTTGTATGTAAAAGTGCATTTTGAAAACGGTGATGCCATCTCTGCCAAAGCCAACAAAAAACAATATTACTCGCCTGCTTTCGAACCCGTTTATAACAAACTTTGGAACTATGAATCACCACAAACAAAGGACGCTTTATCTGCTTATCCCATTAAATATGTGATCGTAGCAGACCCCTCTTTTGAAACGGCTTTACAACCACTTATCGAATGGAAAACAAAAAAAGGCTTTTATGTTATTGAAGCCTATACAGATAACCCGGATGTTGGGTCAACAACAGCAAGCATAAAATCATACCTCGAAGGCTTGTACACTGCGGGTACTCCTGAAGATCCGGCTCCCAGCTTTGTGTTGTTTGTTGGTGATGTTGCTCAGATTCCTACTTTCGATGGAAACGCAGGGTCGCACGTTTCTGATATGCCTTATTGTGAATACGATGGTGGTGGGGATTATATTCCCGAAGTGTATTTTGGCCGTTTTTCAGCAACCACCATAGCTGAGCTGACACCGCAGATTGACAAGACTTTGCAGTTTGAACAATATACCATGCCTAATCCCTCATACCTTGGAGAGTCTGTAATGGTTGCAGGTGTGGATGGCAGTTATGGGAATTCACATGCCAATGGTCAAATCAATTATGGAACTGAATATTATTTTAATGCTGCACATGGTATTACCTCCAATACATACCTGTACCCGGAATCCGGGGATAATGCTTCCAATATCCTTTCTGACATTTCTGCAGGTGCAGGGTATGTGAATTATACAGCTCATTGCAGTTCCGATGGGTGGGCTGACCCCAGCTTTACCATTAGTGATATTGCCGGGCTTGACAATCAGGATATGTATTATGTCAGTGTGGGAAATTGTTGTTTATCCAACAAATTTGATGAAACTGAATGCTATGGTGAAGCATTGCTCAGGGCCGAAAACGAAGGAGCAGTTGCCCACCTCGGCGCTTCAAATAACTCCTTGTGGGATGAAGATTACTATTGGAGTGTAGGTTTAATTTCCGATCCTGTAGAAAACCCCACGTTTGAAGACACAGAAACAGGTGCCTACGATGGTATTTTCCATGAAAACGGCGAAGACCCTTATGTCACAACAGCCCAGATGAATTACGTGGGAAACCTTGCCGTTGAAAGCAGTTCTTCATCAAACAAAGAGTATTACTGGGAAATTTATCATGTGATGGGCGACCCGTCTCTCATGCCATATATGGGAGTTCCCTCAACATTAACGGTGGATTATCTCGATCCACAACCCATTGGAACATCTTCCCTGACAGTAAATACTGAAGAAGGCGCTTATGCTGCTATCAGCCTCGATGGTGTGCTTCTCGATGCAAAACTGGCAGATGCCAGTGGCATTGCAGAACTCACTTTCGATGCTATCAATGACGTGGTTGTATGTGATGTTGTGGTCACAAAACAAAACCGTCAACCATACATTGGTACACTTGAAATCATTCCCAACGATAACGATTACGATGTGCAATTATCAGCCATCAACGCTCCGTCATCATTGGTATTTGTAGGTGATGCCACCTTCCAGCCTGAAGTTGAAATCCGCAACCTTGGTCAACTGGAACTGACATCCGCATCCGTTAATTACCAGATTGATGACGGCACACCTGTTCATGTTGACTGGACAGGCTCCCTCAACACTTTCGATTCAGAAATCGTTACCTTTCCGGAAATTACCCTGGAAGAAGGAGAATACAATTTTAAGGCATGGGCTGTTGAACCCAACGGCGAAGCAGATGAATATCCGGCCAACGATACCCTTGAAAAGTCATTCCGTGTTTATGGCGGTGATGTATCCTTGTTAAGCATTGATTCACCGGAAGAAACCAATTGCAATCAAACCGTTTTCAATCCGACAATCACTATAAGGAACAATGATATAAATCCATTGACAAGTTTAACTGTAGGATATGAATACGGAGGCGTATCAGATGAAATTGTATGGACTGGTAGTCTCTTAGAAAATGAAACAACACAGGTTGAATTTCCACAGGCCATTTTCCCCGAAGGGATTGACATGATGACAGCATACATTGAAGCCCCTAATGGTGGTACAGATATGGATGCAGGTGATAATTCAATGGATATGGAAATCCGGATTACGTTGGGACAACCCATCCAGCTTGATTTGCTTACAGATGCATACCCTGATGAAATATCCTGGCATCTGACTGTTGATTCTACGGGAGATGTGTTATACAGCAATGGCCCCCTGACAGGAGAAACTAATCATTATTACGACTGGTGCCTCGGTTCAGGTTGTTATACTTTCACAATTGATGACAGCTATGGCGATGGTTTAGCTGGCGGATATTTTTCAGACCCCGGCTATGCTTCTATTACCAACCTGGAAACTTCTGAGCAATATGGTATGATTGAAGGTGATTTTGGTGATCAGGACAGCATTCAATTCTGCCTTGACGTACCGATGCTTTCTGTTGATCCTGATGTGCTGGATTTTGGAGATGTTACAGCAGGAGAATCTGCAGTGATGTCATATATACTTACAGGAGAAAATCTAACAGACACTGTATTCATTACCAGCCCGGCAAATTTTGATGTTTCATTCAGCAGTAGTGCGGGATTTAATTCAACACTAAACATTCCTTTTGAAACAGAAAGCCTGATTGATACAATTTATGTGAAATTTTTACCGGATAATGAAACTGCCTACAATGATAATATCAACAACACATCCTCAAATGCAAGTGCTTATGTAAATGTTGTTGGCAACGGAGTTTCAGGGATAGAAAGCAACACAAATCAGTTTTTCAGCATTTACCCCAATCCCAGCAACGGGGTTGTTTATGTGGAATCTAATCAGTTGAAATATATTGAAATTACTGATAATGCTGGCAGAACCCTGATAAAACAAAAGATAAATGATAGTAAAACCCGAATTAATATGTCAGGATATGCCTCGGGTATCTATCATTTAACCCTTACTGATACTGATGATAATGCGCATTATGCAAAGATTCAGCTATCCAAATAATTAACTATTTATTTTAGCCTTGTATTGAAATGTGCAGGGCTTTTTCTTATGCTTAGTTTTCCAAACGCAAAAATAAACATAGGGCTTTATATTACAGGAAAGCAGACGAATGGTTATCACAACATAGAAACCATTTTCTACCCTGTGCCATTGTATGATATCCTGGAAATTGTACCCACCGAAAAGCACACAGAAATCCACCTGTCGGGCATAAAAATCCCCGGCTCCTCCTCTGACAATATTGTATTAAAAGCCTGGGAATTACTGCATAAAAATTATCAAATCCCTCCTGTAAAAATCAATCTGCATAAACATATTCCTGCTGGCAGTGGATTAGGTGGCGGGTCATCGGATGCTGCTTTTTGTTTGCAGAATTTAAATAAGCAATTTAATCTCGGCTTGCCTGCTGATAAACTGATGACTTTAGCATTGGAGCTGGGTAGCGA
>JAQIDD010000241.1 GCA_027858215.1 Candidatus Delongbacteria bacterium
ATCCTCCCGGGCCTGTATCCATTGGAAATAATACCTGGAACACCCCGGATACCCGCCTGGTAAGTGATGCAAATCCCGATTTTGAGGGGATACTTGGGTATGCATTCTTAAAAGACAAAATTGTGATAATAGCTCCGGACAAACAACAAATCTGCATATCAGATAAAATGTTTGAATAAGTGCCAAATATCTTCATCAGGAAATGGTGCAGTAAATACTTTTCTTTCTTTACTGACAGGATGCGTAATTTCAAGTTCTCCGGCATGTAAACTAATCCCACCATCCGGATTAGAACGTGGAAAACCATACTTCAGATCACCTTTAACCGGACACCCAATGTGAGCTAACTGGCATCGTATCTGATGAGGCCTGCCTGTTAACAAGCGAACTTTCAACAAGTGATAATTGTCAGATGCCCCCACTGTTTTATAATCCAAAACCGCTTTTTTAACTTCTTTAGCAGATGTTTTATTTACGTATGATTTATTTTGTTTCCTGTTTTTCAGAAGATAATGTTCCAATTGTTGTGCAGGTTGTGGAGGCTTTGTTTTCACCAGTGCATAATAGAACTTTTCAATCGTTTTTTCTCTGAACTGGGCAGTTAACCTTGACAGCGCTTTTCCAGTTTTAGCCAGAACCATTACCCCACTCACAGGCCTGTCAAGGCGATGAACCAAACCCAAAAACACATTTCCTGGTTTATTGTATTTTTTTTCAGATAATATTTATACATCTCCACAATGGAAGCGTCACCGGTTTGGTCTCCCTGTGATAACATTCCCCCTGGTTTATTTATCACCAAAGATGATTGTCTTCATAAATAATGTCAGGAATAAATTTGTCTTTTTGAGTTGTATGTTCCTTAGTATTGTTCATTTTTATTAGGGAAATCCAGATTTTTCACATCATCAATATACCTTGAAACAGCATCTTTAATTTCAGCCGAAAGATCATGATAGCGACGTAAAAACCTGGGAGAAAATTCCTGGGTAATCCCTAACATATCATGCAAAACAAGCACCTGTCCATCCACATCGCCACCTGCTCCAATGCCGATAATCGGAATTTTAATTTCCTTGGACAGCTGGCATGCCAGGCGGGCAGGAATTTTTTCAAGTACAATGGCAAAACAACCCAATTCTTCAAGAATATGAGCATCTTCAATCAGTTTTTCAGCTTCTTCTTCGTCAGTAGCACGTACAACATAGGTGCCGAATTTATGAATTGACTGAGGGGTTAATCCCAGATGGCCCATAACCGGAATGCCAGCAGACAAAATCCTTCTTATGGATTCTTCCACTTCAGCACCACCTTCAATTTTTATGGCAGCAGCCCCTGTTTCTTTCATAATGCGTATTGCAGACTTTAAGGCCAGTTTTGAATTTCCCTGGTATGTACCAAAAGGAAGATCAACAACCACAAGGGCACGATTCACCCCTCGAACAACACTGGCAGCATGATAGATCATGTGATCAAGGGTAATTGGCAATGTGGATTCATAGCCAGCCATCACATTTGATGCCGAATCCCCAACGAGGAGAACATCAATTTTTGCAGTATCTAATAATCTTGCCATGGAATAATCATAGGCCGTGAGCATAGCGATTTTCTCGTGTTTGTTCTTCATTCCCTGTAATACCCTGGTGGTTACACGTCTGACGTTCTTATAATGTGACATAACAATATTTTTGTAATTCAAATAATAAGCTTAATTTTGAAACGTTAAGTTACAAATTTGATAATTATTTTGAAATAACCCACTTTTAATGCATTATTTTACGCGCTTTTGTTTTTTTATTTCAATGTTTATAATGGTTACTTCCTGTGAGGAGGAAGTGGACGTTAATGCAGATTGGAAAAATATCCCGGTGGTCTATGGTTTGTTGAATCAAAATGACTCGGTCCATTACATCAAATTAAACAAAGCGTTCCTTGGTGATGCATCCGCCATTAATATGGCCCAGGAAAGCGATTCATTATTTTATGATGATGCTGAGGTATATATAAATCAAATCATCAACGGTCAAATCAGTAAACGTCTGAATTTTGTTGCTGTAGATACCATTCCAAAACCTGAAGGACTATTTGCCAATGATCGAAACTCCATTTATGTGTATGAAGGAAAAATTCAGGCTTTAAACAACAGCGGAAATCCCTATACTTATGAGTTGCACGTCAATATCCCTTCAGCAAATAAACATTGTACCAGTGCTATTGAACTCATCAGTGGGGCACGCATAGTTGATCCTTCCTCGATCCGTGAAATTGCTTTAAACAGCTACGATATCGGAAGTGTAAATGCAAAATATGAAACCGGCGAAAACGGAAGAATCTATCAAATGGTCTTTCGCTTTTACTACCTTGAGGTAACCAACGAAGGTGATACCATAAAAGACTGCCCTCCCATTGAAATATATTGGCCGGTTACCATTGTAGTAGGTGCAGGTAGTCAAATCGGACTGGAATTCCCTGTTGAAAAATTTTACGATATATTGTTGGATTCCATTCAGGAAAATGAAAACCTCACACGATTGGTAAGGTACCCAAAATCAGTATCTTTTACTTTGCATGCAGCCGATGAAAATTTCCAGATATACTCATCGTTAAGCGAACCTGCTGCTGGAGTTGTACAGGAAAAACCGTTTTTTACAAACATCAACAATGGGGTTGGCTTATTTGCAGCAAGGCTTACAAAACAAACTTTCAATAAAGTATCAAACCCCACCATCAGTACTTTGGCCAATGACACCATTACAGAACATTTGAATTTTGCCGATCTGAACAACCCGTATTATTTGTCTAAAAAATGACGTAATGGCAGGTTAATTTGATTTTTAGCCATTTCAACATTGAAAACCTGCCAATATTACCCCTTGTTTTTAAGATTTCCCGCATGGCACAATCATTGTAAATTGTTATGCGAAATTAATTGTGAAATCAAAAATATAATAAATATTATGGGTAAAATAATTGGAATAGACTTAGGAACAACGAATTCATGCGTTGCTGTTATGGAAGGAAACGATCCTGTTATAATTCCAAACAGCGAAGGAAAACGGACAACACCATCACTGGTGGCTTTTGTAGAAAACGGAGAACGTAAAATTGGAGATCCTGCAAAACGGCAGGCAATCACAAACTCTCAAAAAACAATTGCCTCTATAAAACGCTTTATGGGTGAAAAATACAGCAATGTTAAAAATGAGGTTAAGCGTGTGCCTTATAAAGTAATTGATGGCGGTAATGATACATTACGGGTACAGATTGGTGACCGCAAATACACACCCCAGGAAATTTCTGCTATGATTCTTCAAAAAATGAAGAAAACTGCAGAAGATTATCTGGGTCAGGAAGTGACAGAAGCTGTCATCACAGTACCTGCCTATTTTAATGATTCTCAACGTCAGGCTACCAAAGAAGCAGGCGAAATTGCAGGGCTTGAGGTCAAACGGATCATTAATGAACCAACCGCTGCATCCCTGGCTTATGGCCTTGACAAGAAAGAACAGGATATGAAAGTGGCTGTCTTCGACCTTGGTGGGGGCACATTTGATATTTCTATCCTGGAACTCGGAGACGGGGTATTTGAAGTTAAATCAACCAATGGTGATACACATTTGGGTGGTGATGATTTTGACCAGAAAGTCATTGAGTGGCTGGTAGCAGAATTTAAAAAAGACGAAGGAGCTGATCTCAGCAAAGACCCCATGGCATTGCAACGTCTGAAGGAGGCTGCCGAGAAAGCCAAAATTGAACTTTCCAGTTCAAATTCTACTGAAATCAACCTGCCATATATCATGCCGGTAGATGGTGTTCCTAAACACATGGTAAAAACATTGTCCCGTTCAAAATTTGAACAGCTCGTTGATTCACTTATCGAAGCAACAATAAAACCATGTGAAAAGGCAATGAAAGATGCCGGAATATCTACTTCTGAGATCAATCAAGTGCTGCTTGTCGGTGGTTCAACAAGAATCCCTGCCATCCAGGAAAAAGTCAAAAAATTCTTTGGCAAAGAACCTTCTAAAGGGGTAAATCCGGATGAAGTTGTAGCCCTTGGTGCTGCTATTCAGGGTGGTGTTCTTACAGGTGACGTAAAAGATGTGCTGTTGCTTGATGTTACGCCATTGTCTCTCGGTATTGAAACCATGGGTGGTGTGATGACAAAACTCATTGAGTCCAATACAACGATTCCTACAAACAAATCGGAAACATTTACTACGGCTACCGATAACCAACCCTCTGTTGAAATTCATGTTTTACAGGGTGAAAGGCCTATGGCCAAAGACAACAAAACAATCGGCCGTTTCCACCTTGATGGTATTCCTCCGTCACCACGCGGTGTGCCGCAAATTGAAGTCAGCTTCGACATTGATGCCAATGGTATTCTTAATGTGTCAGCCAAAGATAAGGGCACAGGTAAAGAACAAAGCATTCGCATTGAAGCTTCAACCGGATTGTCAGAAGAGGAAATTAAGAAGATGAAAGAAGAGGCGGAAGCCAATGCCGAAAAGGATGAGAAAGAAAAAGAAAAGGTGGAAAAAATCAACCAGGCTGATCAGATGATTTTCCAGACTGAAAAACAACTGAAAGAAGTTGAAGATAAAATACCTGCTGACAAAAAGAAACCCATCGAAGATGCATTGGGTAAACTGAAAGAAGCGCATAAGAATCAGGATGTTGATGCCATTGAAAAATCCATGGAAGAGCTTAACACTGTTTTCCAGGCAGCATCACAGGACATCTATAATGCACAGAATGCTGATCAGCAGCAAGAACAAGGAAAATCTGAACAATCTGAACAATCTGAACAAACCAAAGGTTCAAAACAAGAAGGCAAATCAAAATCCGGCGATGATGATGATGAAGTCACCGATGTGGATTTTGAAGAAGTCAAATAATTAAACTAACATACAAATTAGAAAAACCATCCTTTTTCAAAGGGTGGTTTTTTTGATAAGCAATGGACATCGTCGCATTCAATTATCCGGATTTAAAATTTTATGGTTATTAGCAAACACAAAATTTGTGAGTTTAGAGAGATCTACAATATGTTAATTAATTTGCCTTTCAATTCATAAGCAGAGGCTTCGAGGATTTTTACCTTGCAAAAAGAGCCAGTGACCAGAGTGTGATCCGATTCAACGTATATTTCATTATCAATCTCCACAGAATCATATTGGCTGCGGCCCACCAACAGATCTCCTTCCTGCCTTTCAATAAGTACATTCATAGTTTTCCCAACCCATTTCTGATTTTTTCGAAAGGAAATATTTTCCTGTACAGCCATAAGCTGTTTCGCTCGTTCCTGCTTGATGGCTTCAGGGATATTATCTTCATACATTTTTCCACCGTATGTGTTTTCCTCATGTGAATAGGTAAACACGCCAAGACGGTCAAATTGCCATGTCTGGATAAATTCCAGTAGTTCATTAAATTCATCTTCCGTTTCGCCCGGATGGCCAACCATCATTGATGTTCTTAAGGCAATGTCAGGAACGCTTTTCCGGGCTTTTTGCAAAATCGCTTCAATTTCTCTTTTGTTGGTACCCCTGCGCATTTTTTTCAATATGGCATCATTGACATGTTGCAGAGGGATATCAAGGTAATTGCAAACCCCCGGGTTGTTTTTCATGATTGTCAGAATCTCACCGGGAAAATCATCCGGATACAGGTAATGCAAACGCACCCAATATATCCCCTTGATTTTTGTAAGTTTTTCAACCAATTGAGGTAGGTAATCCGGTTTCTCAATATCCCTTCCATAATAACTCAAATCCTGTGCTATCAACAGCAATTCTTTCACACCAACGGATGCAAGGTGTTCTGCTTCAGCTAAAATAGCATCGGGGTGCCGTGATACATACTTGCCTTTTATCAGTGGAATTGCACAATATGCACATTTTCGACTGCATCCTTCAGCAAGTTTCAAATAAGCATAATGACCAGGGCCTGCGTTGATACGCTTGTTTTCCGTATTGAATGTTTCTGCAAGCAGATGCATCATGTGTGTGGTTGAATAATTTCCCATCCACGCATCCACTTCCGGAATTTCATTTTTCAAATCCTCTCTGTATCTTTCCACAAGACATCCATACACCATAATTTTACCTACCTGTCCTGAATTTTTGGCTTCAACCACATTGAGGATCATTTCAATGCTTTCTTCTTTGGCATCATTTATGAAACCACATGTATTGATAAACACAACATCGTGAGACCATTTTTCAGCTTCGTGTTCAACGTCCCATCCCTGCTGCTTCAATTGCCAGGCAAGTTTTTCAGAATCCACCAGATTCTTCGAACATCCCATTGTAATCAGATTTGCCTTCCTCATTTTTATTATATTAGAAAACATGCTATTTTTGCAAAGATACACAAGCAAATGGCTAAATTATATTTTATCATCATAATATTACTTGTTGCCGGCATCAATGTTTCGGGACAACATTACCAAACCCCCGAATGGGTAAGCAACATTCCGCTTCACGGCGAATTTACAGCCATTGGTATCTCTGATCCGAGGATTGAAGATGACTCGCTTGCTTTATTGCAGGCAGAAATGCGTGCAAAGGCCATCATAGCTATGCTACATGAAACCGATATTTCATACACATCCCAATATTACCAGGACGAAACCGAATCACACAGAACATACAAACTCAGTGAAAGCATCGAAAAACTTGGTAAATATAAAAGCCGGTTACCCTATAATGAAACAGACTTTGAAGTTATATCGCAGCACATAAATAAAAACAACGAAACTATCGTATTGATGGCTTATCATGATGATGACAAAGAAAAAAACAACGTGTTGAAAGTAACTGCTGAATATTACGCTAAAATATTTGAAACCTCCATCACCAGATCTTACAGATTGGCTGAGTTGACCAAATTTACCATTCGTGACAGTACCCATGATAATACTAAAGTATATGACTACACATGGGAAACAGACGGCAGTCATTTCCATATTGTCAGCACCGTTGATACCACGGAAATTAACATGCCGGGGTATCAATATCGCTACCTGAACACGGATACAATAACGAATTTTGCACATTATGGTGCCTCCCGGGATGCAGGAAAGGGGCTGTGGGAAGCCTACCTCCATGCTTTTATATTATCCTGCAGCTCAGATTCCAAAAACTACACAACCAAAATCAAAAATCTGGGTGATGATTACGATAACATAAGGGAAAGCTCTGAGAATTATCAAAATGATACTAAACAACAGGAATTGTCAAGGCACATTACCAAAAACAGAATGCATTTTTATCTGCATGGATTCCGGATATTTAACAACAAACTATACATCCATATATCATCGCCGCTTCTGGATCAACAGTCACCACAGGTTTATTCTCCACCCTCAGATACTATATCTGATCAGAAAGATCAGGAAAAAAAACGCAGTTTCTGGGAATGGTTGTTTGGAAGAAATAAATAAATTCCGGGGCTGGTTAACGCATTATTAAGCAACAATAAGTTTTACAGTTTCATAACTGGATTTGTTCTCAGGATATACCCGTATGAAATATACACCAGGTTCCATTTCTGACAGGTCTATTCTGACTTTACCATTAACAATCCGATCCCTTTGATATAATGTGCCGGAAGCATCTGTCAGATCATACATATACTCGACTGCATCATATGTTTCCAGAAAACAAAAATCCTGTGCCGGGTTGGGATACAAGTTTTTAATCATGAAATTTTCTTCAAAATCCTGATATTCATCAAATTCCCCTGAGCTTTTTTCAACATCAGCTATGCCAATACCAGTGCTGTCGGATGGTGTGATTTTTTCTCCGGGCAGATATACCATTGTATCTGCAGGTATGGTATCCAGTAATGAAGCATAAAAACCATACAGGGTTTCTTTATCAGGATGCAGATAAATAACGCTGCTGTCCTGATTGGTATAAGTAACAAGATCCTGGTATTTCCCTTTTCTTATGGCTTTTATCAGAAATTCCATTTGCACTTCAGCCGTTCCCAGCCCTGTAATTGTATTGTGCGTACTGGAAATGTTTTTATTGATGTCCACCGCTGAAATCCAATACGATGTGTCATTTGTCTGATGATTTAAGAAATACAATCCCCTGTATTTGCTTACCGTGCCTGCAAAAACAGTATCGCCTGTTTGCTTTTCAATCAAATAATTTGTCCTGGTATCATTGTCAAAATCAAGAGTCAATGTAACGGTATCACCGTATTTCAGCAAGGAAAACTGATCGCCCAGTTTCCACCAGAGGTTCTTTTTGCGTTTTGGAAACGGTTCATCAAAACTTGCAGACGGTTCTGTATTATCACAACTTGCAATGAATAAAAAGCTTAAAATCAGCAGCATGCCAAATATGCTATTGGGGTTTTTTATGACTGAATTGTTTATCATAATATTAGAAGTCCCCTTAAGAGGTTTTAGGTGTTTAATTTACACGTATTCTTTTCTTTCAACAATGGTTATAACATCATTGTCAGATTCAATGTATCCCTGATCATAACAGAAAATGTACCGATGGCCTTTTTGGGTTTCATAAACGTTGGTCATGTAGTCAAAATCAAAACCTGCATCCAATAATAATTTTTTCTGAACTTTTGCCATGCCATGTGGGTTATACTTATTAAGGATGCGGCGATTTTTTCGCAAAATATTGTTAATATTGCGCATGGTGTTGTTAAGATCTTTACGCAATCTGTTGTTGTATGTGTTGCGGCATTGGTCACTGCAAAACTTTTTATCTGAACGTCCGATCAGTGATTCACCGCATTCTAAACAGGTGTTTGCCATAATATGATAAGATTATTTGAAGACTAAACTAATAAAAATAAAGTAAAATGAAAAAATAATGAAAAAAATTGTATTTTCCATTGTATTAATGATGTTTGTAGGTTTTGCTCTACAAGCACAGGATTACGGAGCATTTAAAATTTATACTGAAGAAGGTAATGAAATCCAATTCAGCAAAATGTTGACGGAAGTGTCAAAAACCGATGTGATTTTTTTTGGTGAATTGCACAATAACCCGATATCGCATTGGTTAGAGCTTAAAGTAACTAAAGCTATGTACGATTATTACGGAGATGATCTTATTTTAGGAGCAGAAATGTTTGAAACCGATCAACAACTTATTTTGGATGAATACACCAGTGGATTGATCCCTGAAAAAAAGTTCGAGGGAGCAACGCGTTTGTGGCCAAATTATGAAAGTGATTATAAACCATTGGTTGATTTTGCTGCTAAAAACAATTTGCGTTTTATAGCAACCAACGCCCCACGCCGGTATGCATCTTTGGTTTTTAGAAAAGGATTTGAAGGTTTGGAAAAGATTAGTGACCCAGGAAAAGAATTGCTGCCTCCATTACCCATAACTTATGATCCTGATTTGAAGTCTTATGAGAAGATGATGAAGATGTCAAAATTTGGTCCCATGAGTGAAAAACCATCTCCAAATTTGCCCAAAGCACAGGCTTTAAAAGATGCATGTATGGCTTATTCAATTGGGGAGGCAATGAATGAAGGTGATGTGTTTTTGCATTTTAATGGCGCTTTCCATTCAGAATACCATGAAGGCATCGTATGGTATCTGATGCATTACAAACCCTATCTTAAAAAAGAGACAATCACAACGGTTGTACAGGATGATATTTCCAGCCTGGAGGAACAACATGAAGGCAAAGCCGACTATATAATTGTTGTGGACTCTGATATGACAAGTTCTTATTAGGATTTGCAGGCAGGTATGATGAAGAAGCCTTATCCCGAAGATTGTTTCGGGGCTCCGGTATTTTCAGACTTCGAAAGCCCCCGGTTAAAATGCGGGCAGGCTTTACGGTAACCTTTATAGAACAGCCTTGTTACTGTATTGAGAAACACTAATTAGTGTTTGTCCATAATGTCCAATATCTTCGTTGTAGCTCAAATTTTAAATCCTCGAATACGTTAGTATGCTGCGGTTTAAAATTTTCACACGCCTTAATCTTGAACATTATGA
>JAQIDD010000245.1 GCA_027858215.1 Candidatus Delongbacteria bacterium
GTTGTACCAAATTTTTAATTTTTGGTAAAACTGTCATCTTATTTTTGTGAGAATGATTGCATTTCCGGATTTTTAATCATACATTTGCCATGAATATAATCATTATATGTATGTGTTTCAACAAAAACTTAAAATTCCTCAGAAAGCGCAAAAGACGCACACAGGGCGATATGGCTGAAGAGATGAACATGAAGAGATCAACCCTCAGTGGCTATGAAAACAACGTAGCGGAACCCGGACTGAAATCACTGATTCGTTTTTCCGAATATTTCAACATTCCTCTTGACATCCTGCTTAAAGAAGACCTTTCAACCTTTTCGGAACGTGATATACAGAAATTGGAAGCCGGATCAGATGAATACCTCAAAGGAACCAGCCTGAGGATATTAAGCCACACCGTTTCAGAAGACAATACGGAAAACATTGAGCTGGTGAACAACAAAGCCAAAGCCGGCTACACACGGGGGTATGCTGATCCGGATTTCATTCGTGAACTGCCAAGCTTTCGCCTGCCCTTTTTATCCAGAGAACGCACTTACAGAACCTTCCAAATCAGCGGGGATTCTATGTCTCCCATTCCTGATGGTGCCTGGGTTACCGGTGAATATGTGGAAAACTGGCTGGCGCTGAAAGACGGAGAAGCCGTCATTGTGATTACCCTCAACGATGGCATTGTGTTTAAAATCATTGAAAATCACCTGAAATCCAAAAAAATGGTAGTGTTGCATTCCCTCAATCCCGAATATGAGCCGTACCACATCAAAGCGGATGAAATCAAAGAAATCTGGAAATTTGTAAATTACATCAGCCCCAACCTGCCAGAAGCCATACCGCCGGACATTGATTTGCACAAAGCCATCGCCAACATGCAAAAGGATATCGAAGCGCTGAAAAAATCACAAGGAATCAAACCCCGTACCTATTAGCTTATTTTCCGGATACGGGCTATTTCATCAGCAATGTCGTTGTTGAGTTTATTCGATGCCGGCACCAACGGCAACCTCAGGTAATTTTCAATGATACCAAGCTGTGCCAGGCATGATTTAACACCCACAGGATTCCCTTCGGCAAACATGAGACGTATCATTTTAATCAACACATAATGAAGCAACCTGGCTTCATTCAAATTGCCATGGCGTGTGGCTTTTACCATTTCAGACCATTCATAGGGATAAGCATTGGCAACAACGGATATTACACCTGACATACCAAGGCTTATCAATGGCAGGCTGACAGGGTCTTCACCGCTGAGTACCTGGAATCCTTCCGGCTTGTTGATGATGATATCCATGGCTTTATCAAAATCACCACTGGCTTCTTTGACCGCCACATTGTTATCAAAATCACGGGCCAGCCTTAATGTGGTATCAGAAGCCATATCTTTACCGGTGCGTCCCGGTACATTGTACAATATAATGTCCTTGTCGGTGGATTCGGCAACCTGTTTAAAATGCTGATAAAGCCCTTCCTGCGACGGTTTGTTATAATATGGCACCACGGAAAGCAGCGCATCCACGTGACTTAAATCCGACTGTTTGATTTTAGCGGTCAGGCTTTTTGTGTTGTTGCCGCCCATGCCCAGTACTATGGGCAATTTTTTATCGTTGATGTCAGCAATGTAATTCAACACGGCGGTTTTCTCATCATCATCAAGGGTAACAGATTCAGCCGTGGTACCCATCACCACCAGAAAATCCACACCACCATCTATGACATGTTCAACCAGTTTTTTCAATGCTGGAAAATCCACGGATTTGTCTTGTTTAAAAGGGGTTACCAGTGCGACACCGGTTCCCTGGTAAATGTTGCGTTGTTCCATAGCTACTGTGTTTTTATCATTTTAAGATAACGTTCAATCTGTTCAAGCAAATATGCTTTGGGTGCATTTTTTTCCGTTTCAATCATCAAATCATGCCATTGTTTATCGGTATATTCACCGGCAATAAGCCGTGCATGCGATTGCAACAGAACAAAATTCAGCGGCAACAAATCCTCATCACATAAATTGATAAGCAAATCAAAAGGTTCCTGAATAAAATCCCGGACCCCGGCAGATACAGGCTTATAATACCAGTTCAAATCAGCCTGGCAATAAAACCGGAACGGCTCCGCCTGGATGTGAAAATCTGACAATTCTTTTGCATCAACGTATCCCAATGTACTCAGGTTAATGTGTTCGGGGAGGCTTTCAACATAGGTTTTGACAGTTTTGAAATCACCTTCAGATTCACAATGATACAGGATTCCCATCCGTTTCACTTGCTCCCAGTTTACACTCACAGCTTTGTGATGACGGTGTTTCTGCAATTTCCGCAATTGCATGTTACCATAATACTGTTTCAGGGCTTTTATCATAGCTTATAAATATGAGAACAAATTTAGCAATTAATCCGGGTTCAAAAAATATAGCGTAGTGGGAGATAGCCATTTTTGCATGAAAAGGTTTTTTGGGCAGCGGGGATATGGTTCCCCTTTAAGAAAATGGTCTCCGCCTCTGCCTTCTACCTCCCGCCATCTATGCCTGTTTTTGATATACTGCAGAACAGGAGTTCCGCCTGTCACTCTGCCTGCAGTGCAAAAAACAAAGCATAGCCGGGGGCAGGGTATTCGGCACCGGCGGGCTGCAGTAGGGAAACCTTAGGCATCAACCGTTTTGAGCCCGGAAATTGAAAGATATAATCGTTTAAACACCTGAATAAATAATAATTATTGTTATCTGCGAAACTTCAATCACGTAATAACACATAGCTATCTTCAATAATAAAACACACTCTCTTCCTCCCGCACATTGCCCACAGCATCTGTCACCCTGATTTTCCAGATGTGCCATTTGCCTTTTTCCGTGTATTCATCAAAACGGTAAAACAATTTGTTGTATTTTCCCTCATACTGAAGAAGCACCCATTTGCCATCTATCCATGCATTGAAATGCGCCAATCCGGACAGATTATCAGACACACGGTAAGAAATTTCATTGTATCCTGCCAAAGTGACACTATCCCGTATCCTGCTGCCATATAAGCGTGGAGGGAGGCTGTCGGTGGCAAAATAAAAATCCCCTGGTCTTTTGGTGTGTATCCCAAAATACGGGCCACGCCATTTGCCTGTCAGGCATTGTTCCTTTCCGTCCCTTTTGCACATAAGCACTGTGTGTTTTCTGTTCCATGATTTCACAGCGCTCCCGTCCAGAAAAATACCAACAGGTTCTAAAAACACATAATAAGGATCCGAAAAGCTCCAGCCCGTATAATTTCCTTTTGAATCCAACCTGCTGTTTACACGAATTGCAGCAGGCCTGTACAAAGCCCCTTCAGGCACACTCAAAAACCCGCCTTCAAAAGGAAAATTCACAGCCTCTCCGGCAGCGTACAAATCTTTTGAAACAGGTGTTGATTTTTTGTCATCAGAGGCTTTCAGCGCAAACCTGAATTCTGACCAGTTACCGGCAGCATCACGGGCTTTCAGCACAATGCTTTTTTCATCGCCCGGTTCCAAGTACACCACACCATCGTTGTGACTGTGTTTAATTAAGTCTGTTTGGTTTCCGGGCTCCCGAAAACAGCGCTGAACATGGCATTTGCGGGTTTCCAGGTAATATGCATCAAACCAGGTAGTGGTATATTTCTGATTTGACCAGTCAAACCTATCTATCCTGCTATGATACACCGTATCCTCATCAACCTCCAAAACAAGTTCAATAATACCATAACGGTTATGCGTTCCGTTCATCCGGTCTAACACATCGGCACCTATCCCCCATTTTCCTTGTGGCAGCGAAATTTCCCGGTTTTTTACATTGCCGGAATAGCGGTAATCAGATCGCTCTGCTTCAGTTTTATGATTCGCATCCAGGTCATAAAATACAATGCCTTTGAACCGGGGCTGAATATCATCTATGAAATACCAGAATTGCTGTGGGTCAATGCATTTTTCCGATGGCATTTTACGCATTTCAAAATGCACGTGTGGCCCTGCTGATGATCCGCTATTCCCGGCGTATCCTATGCATTCCCCTTTTTTGTACACAAATATACTGTCATGCAACACCGTATCCAATTCAAAAGAATTATTATGATATTGCATGCTGTGTACAACGGCTTCTACATCCGGCAAAAATCGTTTCATGTGGGCATACACACTCAGCGTTGAATCAGGGTGCAACAAGTATAAGGCTTTTCCATACCCGCCTGCCCTGACTTTTATCCTGTACAATACAGCATCCTCTATGGCATACAATTTATGGCCTGTTACACCACGGGTTTTTATATCTATACCTGTATGGAAGTGGCTGGGGCGTGATTCACAAAAACTACCCGACATAACCAATGGAATTTTCAGGGGAGGATGATAATCCGGGTGTTGTGCAAAACAATTAAAAGCACTACTATACAGGCCAATACAAATTAGCAGGATTTTAAACGCGGGATTGTTTACAAATTCTTTAAACATCGCATCAACTATCTTTTAAATACCTGAACTTTCCATTATTTTTGTAAAAAATAGTGTTAAAATTATGACAGCAGAATTACGGGAAATAATAACATCGATTAAAGAAAAAACAGCCCGTTTGCATGCTGCATACGAAAATGAAAAAAGCAAGAATTATGATTTGACAAACAAAGTAAAATCCCTGGAGGATAAAAATACTGAGCTAAATGATAAAATTAGAAAATTATCCCATGAATTGGAAACTATTAAGTTAACAAATACGTTAACTAATAAAGAGACGAAGGAAGAGGCGAAAGGACAAATTAACACATTAATACGGGACATTGACAACTGTATAGCTCTGATAAATAAAATGTAACACCATGCAAGACGAGTTGCGCATAGAAATACCAATAGCACACCGCCCCTACAACATAAAAATAAAGCGGTGGGACAGCAAATCGGAGCAGACGCTCCGAAAAGCCGGTAAAATGGTAGATGCTTCTGTGCAACATTTCAAGAAACTCGGCATGAAAGA
>JAQIDD010000342.1 GCA_027858215.1 Candidatus Delongbacteria bacterium
ATTGAAAATAAAATTGTAAGTGTTTTCATAATACTGTGTTTTTGATTTTTAACTAATTTTTATTTTAAACTGCCAGGATACCTTTTTCGTCAGTCCTGACTTTATATACTTCATCTACAGGAGATATAATAATCATTCCATCGCCTTTGTAACCTGTACGTCCACTTTTCCTAATAATAGAAATAACTTTTTTAACATGCTCATTAGCAACAAGTATTTCCAGCTTAATTACCCGGTATGCTGCTGCAAAAGGGTATTTATCGCTGATATGTTCTTTCTCGCGGTCGGAATACCGGCCAGTTCCCTCACACTCAGCCATAGTCATGCAGCAAAATCCATCAGATTTTAGTGAGTGATATACTTCATCCATTTTTCTTTGTCTTATATATGCTTTTATTAGTTTCATAATTTTAGTTTTAAATTATTATTCCTTTTTTTCAGGACAATCTGCTATATCTTTTAATTGACAAATTGAACAAGCACCATCCTTATCTTCATTATTTTTGCCTTCATGAATACTACATGAATGAGAAGTAAATTCCGCATCTTTATTGAAAAGAAGTTTAACACCCAGTGCCAACATGACTATGGCAACCAGGATAACCGTTATGATTAATACTTTTAAAAACATAATTATTCTTATTTACTGTTTTATTCCATTAAATTCCATCATATAAACAGTATCATTTTCCATCATCTTAAATGCATAATGAAATGAATGATGCTGCATATTAAATCCACCATAGTGTTCATCACCATCCTGATGATCGTTTTGTAAGTGACTCATCCATTCGGTTTGGTTCATACCCATATCCATCATGTGGTAACCATTTCCCATGTGTCCGTATTCGTTGTAAAAATTTTCTCCGGTATTGCATAGCATAATGGAATCACTATTTTGGAATGCATCCATAATGATGGTTGTGTCCAGGGTTTCTCCATAACAATGAATTTGAAGCTGATCGTTATTGGTTAGCGTCACATTTGCAGTTGCAATAGTTTCAGTAGTTTTTTGAACTGTTGTAAATTCACCAACATATGTTCCTGCAATGCTATCTAAATAATCTCGATCATTTGATGTTTCATCTTTGCTACATGAAACAATTGATAATACAAAAAGTGCAGAAATAATTACTGTTATTATTTTATTTTTTTTCATCATTTTGTTTTTTTAGTTTATTAATTATTCTTTTTTAAATCGCAGCAATCCAGTATTTGGCTGCCGAATGTTTCTCTATTACTTTTTGCCAGTTTATCTATAAAGCGGGCAATTAATCCTTTCTTTTTCTTTTTTTCAATTTTAACCGGATATCCCATATTATTTAATGTTTCTTGTATAGATTCCTTAGAGAATTTAAATGGCAGGTATTCAATACAGATCCATTCATTGGAAATTTCAAATGAATCAATCCCTTTAATTTCGTTAAGTTTTTGTTGAAGTTTTGAAATATCTGTTTCGTTTAACGGTTTGTTAAAATTGTATTTTATTGCTTTATCAAAATCTTTCATAATAACCTTCTTTTTATTTACGATATTTACAACATTCTGGTAATGCATTATAGACAGAGTCATCTGCTTTAAATTTTTTAGTGTCGTGACCAACTTTGACTATTGCTTTTTCTACATTTTCTAATGATGTTTGTTTACTGTCAAAACTTAAATGCAACATTTGTTTTTCGGCGGACCAATCTGCTGTCATTATACCATTTACTGATTTGGCAGCTGCTTCAATTCGATCTTTACACATATCACAATTGCCTGCTACAGTGATCATTTTATGCTGAATATCTGCTCCTTTCACTTTTTCTTTCTTATCTGTTACAGGACTCATTTCTTTTTCCTCAGAACCGGTTCCCATGTCCATACCGGGCATGCTGTTTGGTGCGGTTCCTCCATCAGGGTTCATCATGCTTGTTTTTCCGGCAAGTTGAGCAGAAGCATCAATTTTAAATACTCCGTTTGTTGCTACTTCTTCGCCTTCGCTTAATCCCGATTGTACTACGTAAAAAGCTCCTGCCTCAGGACCTAAAACTATTTCGCGATATAAAAA
>JAQIDD010000357.1 GCA_027858215.1 Candidatus Delongbacteria bacterium
CACATTACCTGTAAAGCTTCCAGAGTGCACATATAAATCAGAAACAAACGGGTTCGGGAAACATTCTATTTTCTCCGGAATCTCATCAATTGCATAAGTTACCTGAACCATACTTAACATGGTCGTTGTTCCATCATAATCAACCTGTGTGAGCCGGTAATAATTTATCCCCGGAGCAGGTGATATGTCTTCCCATGAGTACTCATTCCCGGTACTGCTATTCCCTTTACCATCAATGATGGCAATTTCATCAAACACCTTCAGATCTGTTGATCTTTCTATGATAAAATGGTCATTGTTAATTTCACTGGCTGTTGCCCAGTTAAGCGATACCGCTCCCCCCTTTACGCTTGCATCTAAATACAAAAAATCAACGGGTAAAGGCGCCCCGGAAGATGATTTACAATCCCATGCATCTGCAGGCACACAATCAACTGTAGAGCCAAAAACGGAACCTGAACCATCTGTGGTAACGCTTCCACTGACAAGCATCGCTCCTGTTCCACTAAGGGTTGAGCCATTCCCACCGTAATAATCACCATAAATAATCAAATTTCCATCTACCTTTATTAGCGTTGAATTTATTTCATTGTCAACAATCCCATTGACGATTAATACACCATCGCCCGTAATCTGAACCTGAGAACCGTTGTCAAAATTAACATTCCCGTTTATAACCAATGTATCGGAAATTTCAATGTAGGTACCCCCTTTTACATCCAGATCATCATTGAGGGTAATTTTATGTTGAATATAGATCTCAGCCTTATTATCCGTTGTATTATAGTCCGGAAAATCGGTAAGATCCCAACTAGAAGCATCCTTCCAAATGCCATCAGAAACTGAGTTAAAAGATTGCCCGGGTCCTTTTATTTCAATGCTGGCAAACAACTGGGCTGGTATTATAAACACCAACAGGAACAACCATATATTGAAATTGAATTTTGCCTTGCTAATTATACCCGTCATTTAGTGTTAACCCCTTTGTTTTGTTTTCGTTACTGTATATTTCTTGATACAAAATCCAAAAATGAAAATATACAGTTTTTATAATGTTTTTAAATTTCTGCATGAAGATATATACGTATGGGGCATAATCAAATTTCAGGATACTCAAATATTACTCACGAGCATGGCCGTTTATCACAAAGCACCTGGTCTTTAACTGACCTACCAAGCGTTACAAGTCTGAAGCAAAAATTTGTAAAAAACCGGCTAAGGAGGTTTGCCTGTCAATATTTATTTTTTTCCGGACACGATACCTCAAATTTGCCACTGTCCTGGTGCTTCGGTTGGTTCTGTTGGCTATGTCTTTTGTTGTCAGGCCCAGGTATAAATACATGCATATTTGTAATTCTGATTGCGTAAGTTTTGGGTATATTTTCTTTAATTTCTCTACAAATTTGTAATTGATATTATAGAGTTTTTCATTTAAATCATTGTTTTCATGTTGAATAGTGCCATTTGTATTAATGAATCTAATGACTTCATTGTATGCCTTATCACAATCCTCAAACTTATCGTCTCTTATGCGCTTCAATTTTTGTTTTAATTCATCATAAAAGTATTGCATTTTATTGACCTGCTGACTTTTTGACAATAATTCCCGCTTATGTGATTCTAATTTTATTTGAATTTTCTCATTTTCTGATAGGGCAAGCATGGCCTTTTGTTTGTCAGACCGCCATTTTGTTAAGACAAAATTAAAAACAAAGAGTAAAAATAAAATCACGATGATGGCAAAACCAATAAAATATAATCTGCTGATTTTCCTCTTTTTTTCCTTATTACGATACCTGTACAGCTCAGCCTTCAACTTGTTTGACTCATTACGCTCCTGTATATCCCTGACCTTGGATTCTAAATTCTTATGATACAAACTATCTTTTTGATTCATCAGTTTTTCAGCATACAAAACGGCATTTTCAAAATCCCCTTTGCTTTTATTCAATTGAAACAGGTTATTATACACAAGCCTTAACTGATCAAACTCATGTTCCAATCCCATTTCTAAGGCTTTATCCAATAAAGATTGGGCTTCCCCGTATTTTTTTTGTTCTATTTTGATGTCTGCAATATTGATGTTATTCAGGTAAATGCCGTACATAATATTGTTATCCCGGCAAATCTCCAGAGATTTTAAATAATACGTTAATGCCCCTTCATGATTTTTCAAATTACTAGCAACGTTGCCCATATTCATCCATGCCTGAGCAAGGCTATACTCATCATCAATACGTTTGGCAATTGTTACTGCTTTTTTATAACAATACATGGCTGAATCGTATTTTTCAGAAAGCTTGTATGAACCCCCAAGATTTGCATAAGCTGTAGCCAAATGGCTGGAATCTTCAAGCTGTTTATACTGGTTGATGGCTTTATTCATATTCACCCTGCACTTTCGTTCATACCCTTGACTTGCATGTATTTGAGCAATATTCTCATAAACAGCTCCAACTTCATGAATATGAATATCTTTATCAAAATGCCTGCGGGCAATTATAAGGTAATTCAAAGCTTCTTCATACAGATAAAAAGCTTCATCATATTGCCTGTTATGATAATGGATATTTCCGAGTAAAGACAGGTTTAGGTTGTATTGTGTATCAATATTGAGGTTATCCGAAATTTCCATTGCTTGTTCCGTAAAATACTGGGCAGAATCAAGATTCCCGGTAATTAAATAATGCTGTGCCATGCTTTGGCTTGTGCACAAACGCAGTCGCGTGTTATTTTTATTCACATCTTTTAAGGCATGTGAAACTTTTTCCAGATCATGTTTTACCTGATGATCAATAGGTGGTTGCATGATTAATGGAAAAAACGGATGATCTATTGAATTACTGCTATAGCTGTCTATTCCAGATATTAATATCACTACTAAAACAATACATTTAAGAATTTTCTTTTTTAATCGCTTCATGATTGATTATTTACTGAATCCATACTTCTTAATGAACACTCACAATCCAATCCACTCAATTAACAAACCTCTAGGATACTCTTTATAATGTTTAATAAATCCAATCATTACTGTCCCATTAAAATCTAAAA
>JAQIDD010000108.1 GCA_027858215.1 Candidatus Delongbacteria bacterium
ACAATCTTTTTCTAATTTTAAGCAAAATCTAAAAACATTAATGCTATGAAAAAAATTACGTATGTGTTGATTTTTGCCTTAGTTGGAGCGGTATTTACTTCCTGCAATAACGGGCAAGGCGAACAAAAAGAAGAAAAACAGGAAAAAACTGAAATGCAAAAAAAACTGGACAATTATGCTGAGGTAGAGCTGAATGCAGATTTATTGCACCTGAGCCCGGAACAAAGAGAAATGCTGGGGATTCTTATTGATGTGGCGGACATTATGGAAGAGATATTCTGGATGGAAGCCATTGCCCCTAAACATGAGTTCCTTTCAAAAATTGAAGATGAAGCTACCAAAGCTTATGCAAAAATTAATTATGGCCCATGGGACAGGTTGAATGGAAACAAACCATTTATTGAGGGCTATGGTGAAAAACCTCCCGGCGCTCAATTTTATCCAGAAGACATTACCAAAGAAGAATTTGAAAACTGGGACAATGAAAACAAAGATTCGTGGTACACGATAGTAAGGCGTGATGCTGAAGGAAAACTGATGAATATCTGGTATCATGAGTTTTTTAATGAAAAAATCATGGAAGCAGCAGACTTGTTGGAGGCTGCTGCCGAACTGGAAGAAAATCCCGGTTTTAAAAAGTACCTAGATCTTAGGGCAGAAGCATTTAGAACTGATGAATATCTGGACAGCGATTTGGCATGGATGGAAATGGAAGGCAATAAAATTGATTTCGTGGTAGGTCCGATTGAAAGTTATGAAGACCAGTTTATGGGATATCGTGCTGCACATTCCGGCCAATTGTTGATAAAAGATATTGAATGGAGTGAAAAACTTACGCATTTTGGTGAGTTAATGCCTGAATTGCAGGCCAGCCTGCCTGTACCGGCCGAGTATAAACAAGAAAAAGCCCGCACAGAGGCCAATATGAATGTATATGAAGTAATTTATTACGCTGGTGATTGCAATGCAGGTGGTAAAAACATTGCCATTAACCTGCCAAATGACCCGCGGGTTCACGAAGCCAAAGGCAGCCGCAAACTGCAATTGAAAAATGCCATGCAAACCAAATTTGATAAAATTTTGGTGCCGATAAGTGACATGCTAATTGTAGAAGAGCAACGTGAAAACATTTCATTTAAAGCTTTCTTTGAAAACGTTATGTTCCATGAAGTGTCTCACGGTTTGGGTGTGAAACAGACCATCACTGGTGACGGCAGCGTAAGAAACGCATTGAAAGACGCATACAGCCCTGTTGAAGAAGCAAAAGCAGATATCACAAGTTTGTATTTGCTTACCCAACTCCACAATATGGGTGAATTGCCCGAATCTGTGCTGAAAGACAATTATGTTACGTTTCTGGCCGGTATTTTCCGTTCCATTCGTTTTGGCATTTCAAGTGCTCATGGCCAAGCCAATATGATGGAGTTTAATTACCTGAAAGACAGCGGAGCGTTTGAACGTACCGACGAAGGACAATATAAAATCAATTTCGAAAAGATGAAGGAAGTAGTTACTGATTTGTCTGGCTACATCATTACATTACAGGGTGATGGTAATTACGAGGAAGCCAAAAACTGGATTGAAGAAAAAGCCCAGGTTGGTGAAACCCTTCAATCGGATATTGACCGTATTAACGAAGCAGGGATTGCTAAAGATATTGTGTTTAAACAAGGAAAAGACGTTCTTGACCTGTAAGCAATCCTAATGTAATTATGAAAAACCGCCTCGTGGATCGGGGCGGTTTTTGTTTGCCCGGCATGCAAACACATCCGGCAGTTTGAATGAAAACTGCGCCGCAGAACTGGAAGGAAGGAGAAATAAAGCCACGAGCGTTGCTGGTCCCAATATTAATGGTAGTCGCATCCTATGGCTTGTCGTTTTTGTTAATAATTTTAGCCAATACAACAAGTTATTTGGTTCAATCGGTACCTTCATTGTGGTGCTGATTTGGATTTACATCATGAGTTTTGCAGTGATCCTGGGATTTGAACTGAATGCCAGGATCATCGAAAGGGAACGCATTGAAGAAGATTCATTGCCTTCCGGTCAATGATGTATTATTTTATGCCTGCTGGTTCCGGCATCAGATGATATTTCAAAAATATATGCCCCAGCAGGATACCTGCTCATATCTAATGTTGACTGTTTATTTTCAAGGATGCCGGATAAAACAAGCCGTCCATCAGAAGCAAACAACCGATAAGAAGACATACTGTGATCTGTTTTGATAACCATTTCATTCCTGACAGGATTTGGGAATATCTTTGTATTTGGCTGATTTTGCTGTGCTATCATGACCGGATCATCCACCCAGGGATTAAACTGTGCCATAAATTCCAGCGCAATGTTAAAGCAGATGTCAAAGAAATCAGGTATCATGGTCATGTTATCACCTTCCAGATAAAAACAATGGGAAGCATCATCAAACAAATGCAACTCATGCCAGATGTCAAGGGTGTCCAGGCGCATAGACATATACGCTGACCCATATAAATTGGGGAACAAATCAATATTATAGGCAGGACCGTAATCATACGGAACAGAATTATCACCGGTTCCATGAATGAAACAAACCGGTGTGGTATTAAATGAATCCAGATATTCCAGATCATCAACACCGCCCCATTGAGCAATCAGCCCCCGGACCTCAGTTGTGTGCTGCTGGTACTCACCTGTACAATTGAAACATCCCAGGTCGCTGTCAAGGGGTCCCTCATATGTTGCTTCGGGGCGCTCATTTTCTTCCAAATAAACAGACATAAGTGAAGCTATGGTTCCGGCAGAATTCCCCAGTAAATATATTTGTGTTGTATCTATCCCATACATATCATAATTGGCTTTGAAATGCCGTATGGCAGCATTGACATCCTGCCCCGCACGGTAAGCAGCTCTTATTATGCTGCTTTGAAAAAGCGGATTATAACCAAGGCGGTACCCTATCGAGGCTACCGCATATCCATAATGTGACAAACTGTCACCATACGCAATCATATCTACCCACGAACGGTTTCCTGCTATTAATGCACCGCCAAATACCGTAATTACAAATGGCCTGTATGCCATTGTATCATTGGCCGGTTCATAAAAATCAAAAAATAAATCCTTTTCGTTTCCCAGGTAATTATCCCCACAACTGTAATAAATCGAATCCGAAATAGTGATGTAATCAAATACCCGGTCAACAAACCGTTGTTCCTGTGCAAAAACCTGAATTGCCATCAAACACAAAACCGCATGAACAATAAAACTTTTTTTCATCATTTCACTCAATTATTTTTTTATCACTTTTTCTCTTTCCCCGGATATCTCTAATACATATATCCCTTTTTCTAAATATTTTATATCAATTCCCTGGTTTAAAAACGTGCTGCCTGATTTTATTTTTCTGCCGTCCACCATTGATAATTCGTAAAATTTTCTTTTCAAACCGCAATTATTATCCAGGAAAAGCACATGATCATATCTGTATAAATGGACCGGATTTTGATTTACTGTTTTTCCTGTTCCCCGCATTTTTAAGTCAGTATTTTTTACCCATGGATTGATATTTGACATATTTTTACGTACAAATTCAAAATAATGATTCCCTAATCTACAACACCTGAAAACAAAAAGAAAAAAGAATAGGGAGGCGTTATAATTTTATTTATTTTTGACACAAAATGCATAGTATGGGAACCAGATACGTAATGGCATTATTAAGCCTCTCATTGATAGCCTGTAACAATCAGGAAAGGCACTCTGAAAAAGAAACAACACAGGAGCAAACATCCGATTTCTTTTGGAAAGCAGATAGCCTCGGGGAGGTATATTTTGAACATTCAACAATGCTTCTTCCAGTTAAGTTTGAAACAGAAATTCAGGATTCAGGAAATTATTATCTGAGTTTTTATCCTGGCCACAATATCAACCATTTGTATTATAATTTTGCTCAGCATATCGGAAAGGTAATCAGCAATAAGGACAGTACATCACACAGTAACTTTGAAATAAATGATGTCAGTGGATGTTTGGGAAACATATTATTTGATTCGGTAACATTCCTGGTTTTAAAAAGACCTTCAGGTGTTTCTGATAGTATAGTGGGGGAAGTATCACTGGATTTCTTTACAGGTAACCACGTTTTAATTAATTTCAGGGACCAGGCCATACACCTGTATGATGATTTAAGTGCATGGAGTGGATATGATTTCCAACCTTATGAAATTTATCTTAATCATAAAATTATTTTGCCGGTATCTATCAATAAAGCCAAATACCTTTTCCTCTTTA
>JAQIDD010000083.1 GCA_027858215.1 Candidatus Delongbacteria bacterium
ATACACATCCTCCAATAAATCCCGGATATCAGGAAGCAGACAATCCATGTCTATTAAACCCGATGCGGTCCTCAAAGGAAATATTTTGTCATACAATTATGACATGGGACGATTGCAAAAAGAAAATAAATGCGGGTATCTCAAAATCGTTACCACATACAAAGACAGTGAAGGGAATACCAAAACAAAAACCCGGTATGAAAAAGTCACTTATGAGGAATATCGTATGAGCAGGGGTGTACACATTAACTTCAATATCAAACTGGTAGATACCAAATCCAATGAGATTATGGTCAGTAAGAATTTCAATGTAAAAAACCAGGACCATATTCATTATGCAAAATACGATGGAAAAGACAAAGACCTGGTGCCGGGATACTGGAAACATAAAAATTCTGATAGTGACGAAGATGTGATTAAAGATGGTCGTCGGGAGATCAATGCCCTGCAATCATTATTGAGTGCCCGCACCAAAATCAAAACTCACGACGCGTTAGCCAATGAGTTGATGGATGATATCACAGGCCGTATTGTTGAACAAGTGAATAATTATAATCCTGAACAATGAAGCATAAACATCTGATATACATTTCTCTAATTATACTGGCCGGTTTTGCTTCATCCTGTGGCATTTTCAAAAGCACTCCCAAGCCTTCTGGGCCAAAGCCAGATTGGGTTAATAGCCGCCCCCAGTCAACTATGTATTACATTGGCATTGGGTCTGCAAAAAAAGCCGGTCTGTCACCAAATGCTTACATGTCTAACGCTAAAAATGCTGCACTCAATGCGCTGGCCAGCGATATTTCTGTTGACATTTCATCCAGCTCTGTAATATCCACCATTGAAACGGATTACAACCTGAGTGAAACATACGAGCGGACAATAAAAGCATCCAGCGATAAAAGCATAGAGGGGTATGAAACCGTTGATACCTGGGACAGTGGTTTATACTACTGGGTATATGTCAGGCTCAGCAAAATGCAGTATGAACAACAAAAAGCAGAAAAAAAGAACGCCGCCATTACCAAAGCCACTGACAAACTGCTTCAGGCAAGAAGCCTGAAAAATGAACATAATCTGTATGATGCCATTCATGCTTACACTGAAGCATTCAGTGACATGTCGGAATACCTGGCCGAAAGCACACATGCTGAAATTGACGGTAAGCAAGTTGATTTGGGCACCACCATATATCGTGAACTTGTAGAAACCATCAACAATATTACATTACGCAGTGATAAAAACCCCATACAGATCACCAGTGGAAAACAAATTCCCCCATCACTTATGCAAATTCATGTTCAAGATGAGCAGGGGTATGCTCAACCTAATCTTCCGTTTAAACTTAGCTTTACAGGCAATGGCCTTACCAATAATAAAATTACCTCAGATCAAAATGGCATCATTCAGGTACCCCTGAACAAGGTCTATTCGGTCAATCAGCTTGAAACCGTAAACGTTGAACTTGACATGATCAGCATTTCACGGATGACTAAGGATATTTTCATCCGGACACTGATCAAAAAAATCCCTCCGCCAAACTACAGCCTGAAGCTTGAAATTATGTCACCACAAGTGTTTGTCTCCACCAGTGAACAGCATTTTGATGCCATCTCAAAAGATGAGGTGTTGATGGATGCGTTGATGAACGCTATGGCAAAATACAATATACGTATTTGTGATGATAAGGCAGATGCGGATTTTATTATCAGCCTTGAAAGCAATACAGAACAAGCGGTTACCAGCTCTTACCAAAAAACAGCCAACCTGAATTATACCATTACGGTTCATGATGAAAACAACCGGATTGTGTATCGCAAGGATGAAAACAAAATACAAGGATTTGGCAACACTTATGATGAAGCAGGGAAAGAAGCTTATGAAGAAGGTGCCAACCGCATCATGCGCCGTAATTTTGACCAGATATACGAAGCGGTGTTCACCAATTAATGTGTATCCATACCATCACAATATTGATAAATACAATAGAAGATTAGATTAAATTCCAAGAAACATTGGTTGAAATTCTAAACAGGGTAATTGATTTGTCGGAAGTCCGAAGACAGAAGACCAGTGTCGTAATTAAAGAATACATTTTTAAAGTAAAAACGAATTAACATGATATCTTTCGACTTCGGACTTCCGTCCTCTGTCTTGACCTTGGGATTTTATAAAAAATGATATAAGTTTGATTTTTAACTACTAAAACTCATTAATTATGTCAGTACTTGTGAATTTTGCCATGTTTCCTACCGACAAAGGTGCCAGTGTAAGCCCGTATGTAAGCCGGGTAATCAATATGTTGAAAACCAGCGATGTCGATTATAAACTTTCCGCTATGGGCACCGTTTTTGAAACAGAAACCATGAAAGAAGCACTCCACATCCTGGAAAAAGCTTATGTGCAGCTTGAAAATGATTGCGACAGGGTGTATTCGGTTGTCAATTTTGACATCCGCAAAGACAAGCCCCTAGGCAGGCTCAGCAGCAAAATCCAATCCATTGAAGACAAGATTGGGACTGTAAATAAATAATTGCCTGTACATCTTTTTCCCGCCTGATTCGAGCTCATTGAATATAAACAGGCACTTTATTAACAAATAAATTGTGAATAAACTTTGGTTATATTATTTATTCATAGTATTTTTGCACTCCGTTTGGTCAACGTGTCCTTATAATGAATTGATTTTTAACAATAAAAAGAAATATTGTGGATACATTAAGTTACAAAACAAAGTCGGCAAACAAGGCTACCGTAAACAAATCATGGTACGTTGTTGATGCTGAAGATAAAGTGCTTGGACGCCTTGCATCAGGTGTAGCCATGGTGCTCAGAGGTAAACATAAACCTGATTTCACACCGCATGTGGATTGTGGCGACAATGTCATTGTCATCAACGCAGAAAAAGTACGTTTGACAGGCAAAAAAATGACAGACAGGGAATACGTAAGAAATTCAGGTTACCCGGGTGGCAAATATACAACCACACCAAAAGAGATTTTAGAAAAACAGCCTCATAAACTGGTAGAAAACGCTGTTAAAGGCATGTTGCCTCATAACCCCCTTGGCCGTAAAATTGCTAATAACCTGCATGTGTATACCGGCCCTGAACATGAGCATAAAGCACAAAAACCTCAAAATTTAGATTTAAACAGCATTAAGTAAAACATATGGATACAATCAATACAATTGGAAGAAGAAAACGTTCTGTTGCCCGCATCTATATGACAAGCGGCAAAGGAAATGTTATCATCAACAAACGCAAAATGGAAGAGTATTTTCCATTGAAACAACATCAGAACATTGCGCTTAAACCACTTGCTCTTACTGAAACTATGGGTGAGTACGACATAAAAGTTACCTTGCGTGGTGGAGGTGTAACAGGACAGGCTGATGCTATGCGTCATGCAATAGCCAGGGCTTTGATGAAAATAGATCCGGAACATCATGCTGCGCTTAAACCTGCCGGCATGCTTACACGTGATCCACGTGTTATTGAACGTAAAAAACCCGGACAGAAAAAAGCCCGTAAAAAATATCAATTTAGTAAACGTTAAAGGTTTAGCTGCTCAAACATTTTGTTTAGTATCTAAACCGGCAGGACCCGAAAGGCTACCTGTTGGTTGTTAAAAGTAAGAATGTAAACAAATTTTTAAATTATGCCAAGAACAAATTTCAACGAATTGCTCGAAGCAGGTGTTCATTTTGGCCACCTGAAACGGAAATGGAATCCAAACATGGCTCCTTATATCTTTATGGAGCGTAATGGAATCCACATTATTGATCTTCACAAAACCATTGTGAAGCTGGACGAAGCGGCCAACGCTGCCAAGCAAATTGCAAAATCAGGACGTAAAATCCTGTTTGTGGCTACCAAAAAACAAGCGAAAGACCTTGTAGCCGAACTCGTGAAAGAAATCAAAATGCCTTACATTACCGAAAGGTGGTCGGGTGGCACATTGACAAACTTTCCAACCATCCGTAAAGCGGTTAAAAAAATGCAGTCTATTGATAAACAGCTCAATGATGGTACCTTTGAACAGTTATCAAAACGTGAGCGGCTGCAAATTGAACGCCAGCGTGCCAAACTGGAAAAAACACTCGGTAGTATTTCAGACCTGACACGGCTGCCTGCTGCTTTGTTTGCTGTTGATGTTTCCAAAGAATACATCGCCGTACATGAAGCCACTAAACTCAACATTCCTGTTTTCGGTATTGTGGATACCAATTCAGATCCCGTTCCTGTTGACTTCCCCATTCCTGCCAATGATGATGCTTCTAAATCCATTGATCTGATTATGAATGTCATCTGTAAAGCCATTGATGAAGGCCTGGAAGAAAGAAAAGCCGATAAAGAAAAATCAGCAGCCGAAAAGCCGGAGAAAGCCCAAAAAGAACAAAAATCAGAAAG
>JAQIDD010000111.1 GCA_027858215.1 Candidatus Delongbacteria bacterium
TTTCATAACACATTAAAACATATATTATGGATATTCCATTTTCAGAATCGTATAAAATTAAAATGGTTGAACCTTTACGGAAAAGTACTCGTAAAGAGCGACAACAATGGATAAAAGAAGCAAAATACAAGTTATTTAACCTCTAAAGCGATCAGGTTTTTATTGACCTGCTAACCGACAGCGGAACAGGAGCTATGAGTGATCGCCAATGGTCTGCACTGATGATGGGTGATGAAAGCTATGCAGGGGCCCGTTCATATTACGAACTCAAAGACAGCATTGTTAAGATACTTGAATTCCCGTATTTTTTACCTACTCATCAGGGAAGAGCTGCGGAAAATGTACTATTCAGCACCATGATAAAAGCAGGAGATGTAATTCCCGGCAATTCACACTTTGACACCACCAAGGGACACATCGAATTTCGCAAAGCTACAGCCATAGACTGTACCATAGATGAAGCATTTGATACGACCAAGGATTACCCTTTCAAAGGCAACATTGACCTCGATAAACTTGAGGATGTTTTTAGAACTTACCCAAAGGAAAAAATTCCGTTTGTATGCGTCACCGTTACCTGCAACTCTAGTGGAGGTCAGCCTGTAAGCATCGAAAACCTGAAAAACGTGTATGCACTATGTCAGAAATATGGCATTCCAACCATGTTCGATTCTGCCCGTTTTGCTGAAAATGCCTATTTCATTAAGCTGCGTGAAAAAGCCTATGCAGGTAAAACTATCAAAGAGATTGTCCGTATTATGTACAAATACGCTGATATAATGACCATGAGCTCCAAAAAGGACGGCTTGGTCAATATGGGCGGATTTATTGCTATGAATGATAAGGAACTGCATCGTCAGGCATCTACGTTTAACATCATGTTTGAAGGCTTCCTTACTTACGGTGGCATGTCAGGACGTGATATGAGTGCTCTTGCTGTAGGGTTAAACGAAAGCACAGAATTTGATTACCTTGAAACCAGGATCAAACAAGTTGAATACCTTGGCTTTAAACTTATAGATTATGGAATCCCGGTACAATACCCCATTGGCGGGCATGCCGTATTTGTGGACGCTAAAAAAGCGCTGTGCAATGTGCCAAAAGAACAATACCAAGCACAAACTCTGGGCATTGAATTGTACCTTGAGGCAGGAATTCGTGGTGTGGAAATTGGAACATTGCTTGCCGACAGGGACCCCATAACACGCAAAAATCGCTATCCGGATCTGGAATTGTTACGTTTGGCTATACCACGACGCGTTTATACCAACAACCACATGGATGTCATAGCGGCAGCATTAAAAAATGTGTACGACCGCAGGGATAAAATCACCAGTGGTTATAAAACCACCTGGGAAGCTCCCATCATGCGACATTTTACCGTAGAACTTGAAAAAGCTTAGGCTTTTTGAGGATTGACGCACTACTCTAAAGCCATCCGGGAAACCGGGTGGCTTTTTTTATTGTTTGATGATTTTGCCGTTGAACAGGCAATTCTCTGGAAAACTTAAAGACGAAACACAACATTTTTCATTTGCTTATTAAAGATGTTAGACTGAAGCTACAATTACATTTCATTTCACTCCGAAAAGGCATACCCAATGATGTTAGCACCCATTTTGAGGGCTTCCATTCTAATTTCATGGCTGTCGTTATGTACAGCAGGGTCTTCCCAACCATCGCCAAGGTCTGTTTCATAGGTATAGAAAAGCACAATTCTACCTTGATGAAAAATAGCAAATCCCTGGGGAGGTTTGTTGTCATGTTTGTGAATTTTGGGTAATCCTTTCGGAAAATCAAACACCTGGTGAAAAATCGGATGATCAAACCCAACTTCAGTCAAACTTTTGTCAGGAAACAATGCTTTTATCTGTGGCCGGATATACTGATCCATGCCATAATTATCATCAATGTGTAAAAACCCACCACTAAGTAAATATTTTCTGAGGTTTTCTTTCTCATAATCAGAAAAAATGACGTTTCCATGCCCTGTCAAATGAATAAATGGATAATTGAAGATTTCAGGGCTTCCCGGTTCCACAGTTTCTTCTTCTTTGTACAATTGCATATCCAATTCCAAATTACAAAACGCTATCAGGTTGGGCAGGGCTGTAGGGTCTGAATACCAATCGCCACCACCGCTGTATTTCATCAATCCGATTTTCAGATCACTTTCCTGGGAAAACACCCCTGTTGCAAGCATTGCCAGTAAAATTATTGCACTGTATGATTTCCATTTTTGCATGGGATAAAATTAAAGAAAAAGAAGAGAAATAAAAAATTGGGAGACGGAAGTCCGGAGACAGGATACGGGAGTTGGAAGACATACACGACCTGCAAATATGAATAATGCCGGCTGCAAAAAATCTTAAGGGGAAACTTCTATGGATTTAGATATTGCCAATCCAGATAATACAAAACACGAAGTGATATTGAATTGTTCTTTACCTGCTGAAACATATCATGTATATTTTCGCCGAAGGATGGAAATGTTTCATGTTCGGGGATAATTTCACTGGCATAAATCTGATTTTTCCACATTAGATTAAAGTATGATCCGGGAGCAAAATTCCACGAAAACATCACATCCACATTAAACGTGTTAAAATTGATATCATGATCGTCGTCATAGTCAATTGGGTCACTAACATCTCCACCTTTCTGCAAAAAATAAAACTCATGATAATTGACAGTTCTCCAGTAGTGCCGCAACATCAGATCAACATACATTTTATTGTTCAGCACCCATTTCCCATCGATGGAATTTGTAATGGTATTTACCTGCCGCAAACCAAAAACAATTTTATCATCGTAGGTAGTATCGGGAACAAAGCCGCAATCTTTACCATCAAAATCAAAATCAAACCTGTATCTGAGTGTGAGTTTATCACTAAGCCTTACCCGTGGCCTGATAAAACCCCAGTATCCTTCACGTTTAATGAAGTCCCTGTAAGTTCCCAGCCGGATATCGAGGGCAATTGTTTTCCTGTAATCCGTTGAAATATAAACATTTCCACCATGAATACCAGGACGAATATACACCCTGCCGGGGTGCCGGGGCTCGTAATAATCGTGATGATCAGCCAGGCTGAAATCAAAAGATGTCCAGATGCTCAGGAATTTCTTGGTTTCGTTGTAGGTTTCAAGGGACAATTTAGATTCCACAAAATCCATGGTACTAAACAACTGGTCGTATGATAAATCCACAGACGTAAACATTTTATTGAACTTGTAAAAAGGCTGATACAAATTATAACTCACACTGAGTTCGTGTTCCAGTTTGTTATTTTGTTGGAGGTATCCAAAATCGTTGGGATTGTAACTATCCGATGTTAAATCCAAATCATAAGCATAGGTCCATTTTCCGTTCAGTTTACCAATACCACTGTTAAACATATAACCATATGTAAGATCTTCATTGTCTTTAATGCTATCCCTGATATTGCTCCAGGCAGCTTTACCATACACTCCAAAACGGTTTGATAGCTCCATCAACCTGAAAGCCGTTCCAAATACATTGGAATAATAATTTGCAGAAGGCCTGTTTACAAGTGCATTTGTTACGTTCACATAGGAATTTTCCCAAAAACTCTGGTCCAGAACAAACATGTTATAATTTGCCCAGGGTTCAGTAAGGATTTTATGCTCGTTACCGTTTTCATCCTCAACTTTCGCCCATGTGTTTGCCGTTAAGGCATTTAAGACCCCAACGCCCAGGTTATTTTCTCCCCTTCCGGATAATTTGAGCGCATTGATCAGTCGTGAATACCGTGGGTTTTTGAGAATAGTATAACCATCATCGCGCATGCCTCTGACTTCCTCATATTTTTCAGGAATTTTTCCTATCCTGCGAGAATAAAACAGGCCTACTTTTTCAAACAGTTCGAGGCCTTCGGTAAAAAACGGCCGGTGTTCGGAATAATAGGTTTCAAAAGGGCTGAGATTGAGTTCTTCTTCATCCGATTTTACCTGTGAGAAATCCGGAACAAGCGTCATATCAAGTGTATGGCTTTTGCTGACACCAAGCTTCATATCAAGGCCGCCACTGAAACCATATACCGATTCTTCTGCGTTGCTGTAAAAATCAATACTCGCTGAAGTATACGGATAAAATGAAAGCCTAAGGGGTGGATTTATCCGTTTCAAGTTTGTTATTTCTCCCATTTGTTCCACCATAGGGCCTTGTTCCTGTATTACAGGATTCCAGCAACTGTGTTCACGATAACGCCGGATCACACGCCAAAAGTTTGCCGACCATGATTGCAATCCTTTGTCAGGAAATCGAATGGCTGAATAAGGAATTTCCATTTCAACTACCCAGCCTTTGTTGTTAATATTAACTTCACTCTTCCATACGGCATCCCAATTGTAATCATAAACCCCGTCAGATACGCGGATATCTGTTTGCACATTTGCAGCCGTAACCTTAAACACATACATGTTGCGGTTGTCGTTGTTGGGATTCAACTGAAAAACAAACAGATCCGTATTACCATTGTCATCATCACGCATGGTAAACTCCTTTAATATCAGGCTTGGATTTTCATCATATAACATCGCCCCGAGGTATATGGCTTTATCATTATACGCCACACACACTTTTGTTGGTTGTGAAGGTGTTTTGCCCCGTTGAGGCTCATAGGTTGTAAAATCTCCTGTGCAATCTGCCTGCTTCCATACATTTTCATCCATGATGCCGTCAATCTGAATTTGATCATCAGTGCGAAATGCCTCTACATTTTTTTCCTGGGAAAAGGCAGTTCCTGCAATAACACACGTTCCTATAAAAATAAGCAGTTTTCTCACAAGCTATGGTTTAAACGACCTAAATATACGAAAAGGAGAAAATGAACAATGCAAAATTTGGAATTATCTCAAAAATCCCTGACTTTTATACCATAAATGAGTAAAAGATAAACTATACACAAATTTGACATGCCTTATTTTAGTATTGAAACCAACCAGAAAGTTTTTGATGCCAACTGGTTTGCCGATATAGCAACGGAGTTTATTTCGGAACAATTGGACAAGCCGGAAAAATTCATTATGATATCTCTGAAAATTCCTCAGACAATGTATTTTGACAGGTTAAAAAGCCCAACCGCTATGGTTCAGTTAAAAAGCATAGGCCTGCCGGAAAATAAAGATGCCCTGATTGGAGCGATATTTAATTTCATAGAATGGGAATTGAAAATTCCCAAAGACCGGATTTATCTTGAACTCATCAATTTGGAAAGGGAAAATTTTGCCTGGAACGGGAAAAATTTTAAACCCTGATAAACAGCACCAAACGAAGCTAATGTAAGCCGATGAAACTCGCATTCATTTCAGACATACATGAGGATGTTGTAAGCCTTCAGGTAGCCATGCAGAAAATTGAAAAAAGCAAGGTTGACAAGATCATTTGTTTGGGAGATATTTCTGGTTATAGTGCAAAACACTACTATCACATCGAAACCCGTGACGCTCATGAATGTCTGAAAATCATCAAACAAAATTGCAGCATTATCCTCCTCGGCAATCATGATTTTCATGCCATCAAAAAAATACCTGAAATATCCCCCCGGTTTAATTACCCCGTCGACTGGTACAACATGGATGTTTTCGAAAAGAAACAAATATCACAAAACCGGTTATGGATTTATGAGGATACAGAATTGCAACCCGCATTCAGTAAAGCTGACATTGCTTTTCTATCAGGCCTCAACCAAGTAGAGGTTATGCAGGCCGAAGCATACAAAATTCTGCTCAGCCATTATGTGTATCCGAACCTTTCAGGGATGGAAACTGAATATTTTTTGGACCATACAGATTTTGTTCAACATTTCAGTTACATGGAAAAGTTTGGGACCATGCTATCTATCACCGGCCATGAACATACACCAGGATTATTGTGTATAACGAACAAAAAAATACGTATGCACAAGTTCGGTAAACAAAAACTAAAATTTGAAGAATCCATACTAATGTGTCCGGCTATCGCCGCAGGGAAAAATAAAAACGGTTTTATGATTCTTGACACCAAAACTTTTAAAGCTGAAACACGTAGTATATAAATAAAACACCGTGAGAAAAAAAAGACTAAGTAAGATATTCATCAGCATAATTCTTCCGGCAATCATTGCCATCCTTCTGTATTTTTTCTCTGTCTGGTTGATCATCATCCCCATTGTGGAAAAAAACATGCTGGAAAGCAAAAAAGAAATGATCGGAGAATTAACAAAAACGGCATGCAGCCTGATTGATGAATACCATAACGATTACATAGATTCTGTTTACAGCCTGGAAAAAGCAAAAGATCTGGCCAAGTCTAAGATCAAACTGATGCGTTACGGCCCTGAAGGAAAAGATTATTTCTGGATAACCGACACATCTCCTACCATGATTATGCATCCTTACCGCACAGAACTGAACGGACAGGACTTGTCAGATTACGAAGACCCCAAAGGAGTAAAATTATTTGAAATATCTGCAGAAATAGTGGATAGTTCAGGTCAGGGTTACCTTAATTATTACTGGCAATGGAAAGATGATACTTCCAGGATAGTTCCCAAACTCTCTTATGTCCAGGGTTTTCCTGAATGGGGCTGGATTGTGGGAACGGGTATATACATTGAAGATGTGCGCAAAGAAATCAGCACCCTGAAGCAGCGAATCATTTTCATTTCTCTTATTATCACAGGCTTAATAGGATTTATGTTGCTTTTCATCATCCGTCAAAGCCTGCACATTGAGAAACGCCGTGAAATTGCAGAGGATGAACTGACACAGTCACGGGAGAAATACCGGTCCCTGGTTGAAGCATCCACTGAAGGCACGTTGATGGTCAATAACAATAAAATCATTTATGCCAATCAAACATTTTGCAGGATAACCGGCTATAGCGATACAGAATTGTACAACATCAATCCTGACAAACTTTTTGATTTCTCATGGTCAAAATTGATACAAGAACTGGCTGTGCCGGGGAAATCAAAAAGCTTTGAAACAAAACTTCTTAAAAAAGACGGCACTGACATGGAAATGATTGTTACGGCAAGCAAAACCCATTCAAAAACAGATGTCCGTGTTATCATTACCACCAAAGAACCAAGCTCAAAACAACAAATAACCAAAGCCCATGAAACGCTGACCAATGATTTAAAATCTGCTCTACTGATCATGAATCAGCAGGTAAAGGATTTTATCAGTCCGGCAGTTACCTGTTCAGAGCAAACAAGCATCACATCGGCTGCACAGATTATGCAAAAACAAAATTCCGATCATTTGCTTATACAGATCAATGAATACATTGTCGGTATTATCACTGCAAATGACCTAATTCACAGGGCGCTGGCCCGGGATATTTCACTTACCTCACCTGTCACTACCATCATGACAGCCCCCATTGCCACCCTTCCTTCATCTGCGCTTTTGTATGATGCTTTTTTAGCTTTTTCAGGGAAAGAGCTGTCACATTTGGCAATACAATCTTCTGACAATACCATTACAGGAATTCTGCACAAAGACCTCTTTTTCAGGATACATAAAAATGCCCCAGCCAATTTTATTGCACAAGTCAAACAATTTACCGCTGTTACTGATTTTAAGAACATCTTTCTACGAGTACCGGCTTATATTAAAGCTCTGTCTGAAAGCGGGATTAAACCCTGGTTGATGACACATTATATTAGTTCAGTAAGCGATGCAATTACTCTACAATTGATAAAACTGGCCACAGCATCATTGGGCAATCCTCCGTGTAAATACGCATTTATGGTAATGGGGAGTGAAGCCCGGAAAGAGCAAAGCCTTGTTACAGACCAGGATAATGCCATTATTTATGATGATGCCCATAAAGGCAATCCTGAAGTCAGGGAGTATTTTGAAAAATTCGCAGCGTTCATCAATTCAGGACTGAATGTAGCCGGGATTCATTATTGCAATGGAGATGTAATGGCTCAAAATCCAAAATGGAACCAACCACTGGGTATGTGGAAATCTTATTTTTCAACATGGGTAAATGACAGTGATCCCAAAAGTGT
>JAQIDD010000101.1 GCA_027858215.1 Candidatus Delongbacteria bacterium
ATTACATGTATAATTAATAAAAAAGGAGGTAATTATGCCATTAGGAGATAAATCAGGACCAAACGGGCAAGGTTCGTTGACAGGACGCAGACTTGGTTTCTGCACAGGAAACAATCAACCCGGTTACGCATCTGACACTCCCGGCAGAGGCAAGGGACGTGGCGGGTTCAGGCGTGGTGCCGGAAATGGTATTGGCATGGGCTACGGACGTGGTTATGCCTGGAATGCCGGATACCAAAATCAACCTGTAAATACCCAGGACGAAGCAGGTATGCTGAAAGCTGAAAGCCAACGCCTGGAAAGCGAACTTAAGGCCATCAAAAAGCGCCTTGATGAACTTGACAAATAATTTCCTGTTTACCAAACTACATCCTGAGCATTCAGGATAATCAGGCGGCAGAAAGGAACACGATTTTCCATCCCTGATATTTCTTTCTGTCCGCCTTTTTTCGCATATTTGTCATAAAATTACAAGCTTATGCCAAGACGTAAACGCATGCGACGTGTTTCTCAACTCCCCGGTCACGAGGGGTTTCAAGCTGTCAGGTCACCAAATGCCGGTAGCAGAAACCTACCACTCGTGGTGTTGCATATTGAAGAGTACGAAGCACTTAAGCTGATGGATTACGAGTTGATGAATCAGACAGATGCAGCCAAATATATGGATATATCCAGGCCTACCCTCACAAGAATATATGACTCGGCACGGCGGAAAATAGCACAGGCGCTTGTCGAAGGCAGAAGCTTGAATATCAGTGGCGGAAATTATAAAATGGACCAGGTATGGCACAAATGCATGGATTGCGGAGCCCAGTTTTCTGAAAGCAAAGACGTTGTTTGCCCTTTTTGTGGCAGCACACATACCGAAATAATAAACAAGTAAAATCCAGATATGAAACGAATTGCCATTGCTTCTGAAGCTAACAACATCAATGCTAACCTGGCTTATCAGGCAGGCAGGTGTCCATGGTTTTGCATTTTGCATCCCGATGGTAACATCAGCTTTGTTGAAAACCCGGGTTCTGCAGCGCCGGCAGCTTTCGGACTTCATGCGTTCAGGTTTCTTGAAAGCCAAAACACAAATGCCATTGTTGCCAGGTTTTTTGGCCCCAGGTTCCAGAAATTAAGCCGTGAAACAAGCATCAATCTTATTGTGCCACCACCACACATGCACAAAATTAAAGATATCATTGAATCATTTAACAATTCATAAAATTTAAACAACATGCCAAGCTATAATCGCAAAGGACCGGTAAACGAAGGTCCACGCACAGGCCGGAAATTGGGACGGAGCAATCCTGAAAACAAAGGCCTTATTGATGAAGAAATTGCACGTAAAAACGCTGAACAGCCCAAACAAAGGCAAGGCAGAGGCCGTAAAGACGGAAGCGGCAAAGAACAAGGTGACAGAAGGAAATTCAATCAAGTAAGCCCAAAAAGAGGCAAACGCGGCCCGAACAGAAAACACAGCCCCAACGGTATTTAAAATATACCTAAGGACGTGGCCAGGGAAAAGGACGGCAGCACCAATAAACAAAAATCACCAAGCTTCTATGTCGATGATTTACCGATTGATAAGCCACGTTACTTAATGTAACAGTTCAATAAAAACACAGGCATAAATGTGGCATTTCTACAAAGCAATATTTCCACTTCTATTCCACATGTCAAGTCATTGAATAATACTCGATTATTCCAATGCGTAAAGCATTGAAAACAAAACTTGATACAAATATCAAATATCGATTGGAATTATTCGGGTCTGAAATGAAACGTAATGGTACCACTTTGTCGTACTTTGGCACTATTATCAGAATTGAACTTTGATTTTTTTGCGGATTCCACAGCTTTGTTGATACAATGGCTTTCACATGCAGTGCAACCTCCTGGTTTCATGTGTGCATTTGTAACATTACCGGCTCTGTCCACTTCAATATTTACAATCACATTACCATCACAATTAGCAACGGATGGTTTGGGAATGCTTTCGGCTGCTCTTCCCTTTAATGCCCACCCATTGCCAGCCACATTTCCGGAACCGGGGCCCTCTCCGTCACCGTCTCCTCCATCACCACCATCACCTGAGCCGGGATTACCTGAACCTTCACCATCAGCTTCGCTATCTGAAGTGTTGCCCCAGTTTGTGTTTAATATTTCCTGCACGTTGTCATTGACTTCCTCCTGCTGTTCCTCATTTTCTTCGGCATCCACATTGGTATTCTGTTCAGAGTCATCAGTGTTGTGATAATTTGGCAACTCAGGGGCCTCCTCAATGTCCTGTGTCATGTTTGATTCGGGAGTACTTTGAGATTCATTGGTGGAACTGGATTGTGTGGAAGATTGATTGCTGGCAACCGATGTACCCGGGTCGGGGCTGCCACTGCCGGAACCACCAAAATCAAGCACAATGCCTTCTTCAGGCGGTGGCGGATCTGGTTTGTACAAACCCAGAAACAGCAACAATACCGTTACTATGGCCAGATACACAACCACGCCAATGATGGCTTCTTTATGTTTCTTTTCAAAAATCATATCTAATCCAGTGGTCTGGTTGCCAAAATGAGTTTATATTCATTGTTTTTGGCAATATTCATGATCTTTACAACTTCTTCGATGGGAACAGATTTATCAGCATGCAACGAAACCGTCGGTTCTTTTTCATCTGCCAGCATGGTACGCAATCTGCCCTCAATCTGTGAGAATGGCACATTGCTCCGGTTATCTGCAGTACCTACGTAATACAAATACTTCCCCCCGGTATCTTTAATGGAAACTGTAGTGATGGGTGTTGCTCTGGTCTGGTTGTTGCTTTGCGGCAACAACAATTTAATGGCATTGGGAGCCACCAGCGTACTGGTTACCATAAAAAATATCAACAGCAAAAAGACAATGTCCGTCATGGATGACATGCTGAAACTTGAGTTTATTTTATTTCTCGAACGTAATGCCATAGAGATTTGCGTTATGCTGGTTCATTAAGGATGTCCATAAATTCTGTTGTCCTTGATTCCAATTGGCTGACAAGGTTATCAATCCGCGACACAATCAGATTGTATGCAAAATAGGCAATGATTCCCACAATCAGGCCACCAACAGTGGTTACCATGGCGGTATAAATCCCATTGGAAAGCAATTGGACATCAATGTTATTACCGGCATTGGCCATATCAAAAAAGGCCTGAATCATGCCCATAACCGTACCCAGAAAACCAATCATGGGAGCTCCCCCGGCAATGGAAGCCAATACAGGCAAACCTCTTTCCAGTCTTGCAATTTCCTGTTTACCTACATTTTCCACCGCAGCGTTGATATCATTCAAGGGGCGGCCTATGCGTTTAATTCCCTTTGCCAGCATCCGTGCCAACGGACTGTTGGTTGTACTACATGTCGTCATTGCTGCATCCACATTTCCTTTCTGGATGTTTTCCTTGATGTTGTTCATGAACTGCTGATCATCTTTAGACGACTTCTTTACAGCCATGAATTTATCAACAAAAATATAGACAGCGATGATTGATAACACACCCAATATTATCATGATGATACCACCATGTTGGGCCATTTCCATATAGGAAATCTTTCCTGTTCCCTGGCTTGCTGCCTGGGCTGCAGTATCTGAAACTGCAGAAACATTTTGTAATAAAACCATAATCCTTCTATTTTTAGAACGAAATTACTATTATTTTAAGCCGTATCATCCATCAGGCATCTTTTTTATTAACAATTCTATGTTAAGAATCCGCCATGTTATATTATACAACGTGTTATCAGAGTACATTCGTATCTGAAGTCAATTATTGCATGCAAAATAAATGCGTATTTGCCTTACAGCCAGGTAAAAAAATAAATTTACTTTTTCGGCTTTACCGTCAATGTTTTCTCTACAATGGGTTGCGGATTGGTTTGCTTGAAAAATCCATCAACATAAATGGTATAATCACCCGGCTTGAGTGGTACAAAACGAGCGTTCCTGTCTGAACTGTCAGTAACGCGATAGTCTCCGTCAATTTGCTTGTAGGCTGTATGACCTAAGTGTGTTGAATCCAGGATGATATATTCGGTCGGTTCAACATGCCACATCACACCATGTACATTCTGTAAAGCTTCAGGTAAGATAAGTTTCATATCAACCGTATCATCAACATACACAGGGGTTTTATTGAGCTCTAAAGTGCCTGATAACCTGGTGTGGTCGCAGGTGCCTGCAGAAAGTAAAATCACCACCACTGATACACCCGGGCCAAACCGCTGGGATGACAGCTTTTATGATGTTCAATCCGGGAATGATGGTTTTGTGTTTTTGATTGAATTGATTTTGCTGGCAATCCTGGCCTTGATACCCGCTTTAATCAGCATATTCATCATTAAACGTTCACAACGGCGTAAAAAGAAAACAGGTTGAAAGGGGATATTACCTTAATTCAACATTTGTGCTGAACCAAAGCTCACTAAGATTGCATGCTGTCAGCAAACTGTTTTCCATACTCAACAAGTTCCTTTTTGTTGTCAGCATCGGGCCTGAATTTTATGGCCAGCGGTTCAAATGGTGTCTTCAGTTTTAGAGCGGACAACACAGGTTGAATTATTTTCACGCCTTCCCCGCTCCATCCGTAAGAACCAAAGGCTGCAGCTTGTTTACCTTTGTCACGCAACGGGTTAATGAGGGCAAACATCTTGTACACCGGCATCAAAACATTCTGATTTATCGTTGGTGACCCGATAAGCAATGCATCTGCCTGTACAATGTTGCTGTCCAAATCGCCGGGGAGCATGTGCTCAATGTCTGCAATGTCAACTTCAATATCACGGTCACGGATACCTTCTGCGATGCTTTCCGCCATCTCACCCGTGTAGCCATAAGCCGAAACATACGCAATCAGTACTTTTAGTGCTTTGTGTGCATTGGCATCCAGATAGGCTTGAGCCATGGCGGCGGATTTATCCACTTTATCCTGCCATTTATTTTTCAACACAGGGCCATGACCGGTAGCAATCATTTTGATATCCAGGGGCTTAATTTTATCAATGGCTTTCAGCATGAATTTACTGAATGGCTTCAAAATCACATCAAAATAATAATTGAAAGCATCCTCATAATCCGTTTGATTAACCTGACCGTCAATCATTTCATCCGAACAATAATGCGCACCGAAAGAATCACATGTAAACAAGATTCCGTCTTCTTCCAGCCATGTGTACATGGTATCGGGCCAATGTAAATTGGGAGCACCAATGAATTTCAATGTTTTGTTACCCAGGTCAAGCGTATCCCCGTCTTTAACAACCTGGTATTTAAACTCCTCTCCTACAATCCCATGCAGGTATTTTATGGCCTGTCCTGTACCTACTACCGTAGCTTTGGGTGCCATTTTCAACACATGTTTCAACGATCCCGAGTGATCCGGTTCGGTATGATTGAGCACAATAAATTCCAGGTCGGAAATATCGGTAACCTGCTCCAGCTTTGCTTTATACACATCCCAGAATTTTTCCTTCGCCGTTTCAATCAGCGTTTTTTTCTCTGCATTGATAAAATACGAATTGTAAGTGGTCCCATATTCCGTTGTCATCACCACATCAAAAGTTTCAATATCACGGTCAAGCACACCGATCCAGCTTACATCATCTGTTAAATTAAATACCTTTTTATCTTCCATAACTGATCGCTTTTGTTTTTCTGTCAACAAGGTAATAACATTATTTGTTCAATCCAACATTACACAGATTTTTCCTGTTCATTTATTAAATCTAATGAATGCTGTCCATATTTTTTGCTAAAAAGTGAAAGCACTTTTTTTTAATATTGCCTAAATGTTTATCTTCGTTGCAAAATATCTGACATGGAAAACATTCAAATACTGGACAAATCATTTAAGATTTATCTTACTGAAAAAGACATAACTAACAGGGTTGCTGAATTGGCTCATCAAATCAACGTAACACACAAAGGCGAAGAAATTGTTGTGGTGGGGATACTCAACGGCTGTTTTATGTTTGCTTCGGATTTGTTTAAGCAACTGGATTTACAATGCAGAATATCTTTTCTTAAACTGGCTTCATACCAGGGAACACAAAGCACAGGAAAAATACGTCAGTTGATTGGATTGAACGAAGACATCAAAGAAAAAACGGTAATCATACTTGAAGACATCATCGATACGGGAATTACGATGGAACATATCATCAATCAGCTAAATGCGTACAACCCGTCAGATATCAAAATTGCTACCTTGTTGTTCAAGCCGGAAGCATTTCAAAAAGATTTTCCCATTGATTACACAGGATTTGAGATACCGGATAAATTTATTGTGGGATACGGACTTGATTACAATGGCTTGGGACGCAACCTAAGGCAAATTTACCAAATAAAATAATCATCTGTCCGGTGTCCAAATGATTAGTTACAAATTATGTTGAATTGAAAGAAAATTATTATTATTTTTGACTAAAACGTAACAAGAAAACTACAATGATAAACATTGCAATATTTGGACCTCCCGGAGCCGGCAAAGGGACACAGGCAAAAAAACTGGCAAAAAAATACAAACTGGTATATATCTCTACAGGCGATATCCTGCGTGAGGAAATCAAAGAAGGAACCACACTGGGACATGAGGCCAAGGAAATCATTGACCGCGGCGAACTGGTTTCCGATGAAATCATTGTCCAGATCATTGAGGAA
>JAQIDD010000135.1 GCA_027858215.1 Candidatus Delongbacteria bacterium
CTTGCTGAAGAAATGGAAGCTAACATCAGCATAGAAAGTGAAGATGATTTCAAAAAAGTGGCGCTCCCCGGCGGCATCGTTATCTGGAACAAGAAACAACTCCTCATGCTCGGGTCAAATGGGGAATTTGATGCGCTTACCAAAGGAAAATACCTGATGACACAGGAAGCTAAAAGTTCCATCACGGCAAACAAAGATTTTATGCAGTTTTATGATAATTGCCTGGATGCCAATATATGGGTTACCAGCAACATTGAAAACCTGCGCACTGAAATGTCTATGATGGGTAAAATGGCAGGGGTGAAACTGACAGGTAATTTTGCACACATACATTTTGACTGGGACAAGAAAAAAGGCCAGTTTATGATGATTGCCAAACTGCGTGTAAACGATGAAATCAAAAACATGGATTTCGAAGATATCCAAAGGATTGCCGAAGAAACGGATGCCATGAATAATTTCCCTGCATTGTTTGGCAAAAAACCATACGGTTATGGTTATGACTGGGAAAATGAAGAACTCAATGAAGAAGATTACGAAGAAGCAATCAAAGAACTTGATAACGTATCCGAAGAAGACGTTGATTCCTTGCTGAATGAGCTGGAAAAAGAACTTGATAAAGAATTGAGTGCAGAATAATTAGAGCCTGTCTATAAAGTCCGCTGGCTGCGTTATACTCGTCTGAAAAACCCTCATTTACGAAAGTAAACTCCGGTATTTTCAGCCTTCGAAAGCCTTGCCAACGCACTTTCTAGAACAGATTCTTTGCTATATTGACAGACACTAATTATTTGGGTTTGGATTATAAAGTCCGGTGGGGATACGGTTATCGCATCCCCACCACCAGGTTTATTGACAGACTCTAAAAGGACAAGCACTAATTGCAATGAAAATACAATTAAAACACATTATCCCTTCTCCACTTACTGAACTCCCCCTGCAGGATTCACAATTATGGAGAAGGGATATTTCATTTGAAAGCAACACCACCTACCTGATATATGCACCATCAGGCAAGGGAAAAACCAGTTTATTGCATATTATGTACGGACTCCGGCATGATTACGATGGGCAATTTTCGATTGATAACGACAATGCCGGCCATCTCGATCATAAAGCATGGGTAAACATCCGCAAGCATCACATTAGTCTTGTCCCACAAGGATTATGGTTATTTGATAATCTCAGTGGTATTGAAAACATTCGCATTAAAAACCGGCTCACAAACCACTTTTCAGAAACTGAAATACAGACATCCCTTGATGTTTGCGACATGACAGAACATCAGCACAAACCTGCAAACATACTTTCATTCGGACAAAAACAGCGGATTGCCATTGTTCGTGCTCTGTGTCAACCATTTGATTTTATTTTTTTGGATGAAGCCTTTTCTCACCTTGACAACAAAAACACTGAAATTGTTTTTGAAATGATTAAAAACCGCGCTGAAAAACAACATGCCGGCATTATTTTAACCAGCCTCTCTCCCACAGCCGATGGCTTTGATAAATTGATGAAATTATGATCTGGAACATTTTAAAACAGGAATTCAAAATTCATCAGATCATCATTATTGCCCTGGTTATGTTTGCCGGATTCAGTATCATTATACTGGCAGCAAGGTTTTACACTGATATCCGTCCCGTGTTTACAAGCCACGACCTGTGGCAAACTGAACATCTGGTTATCAGTAAGGATGTGGCTCCTTTGTCCACAACCGGCCAACTGTTTAGTGATAAAGAAAAACCTACATTTTCCAAACAGGAAATTGAAGCATTGCGCAGGCAACCTTTCATCAGTGATTTGGCAGCTTTTACCCCCAGCAGTTTTGAAGCCAGGGTATATACCGCCAGCGAAAAGTTGAAGGGCTTTTATTCCGATTTGTTTTTCGAATCAGTGCCCTCACGATACGTTGACCTGAAAGATCAGGAATGGCATTGGTCCCCTTCAGATAAATATATTCCAATTGTGTTGCCAAAAACCTATTTGAATTTGTATAATTTCGGATTTGCAACAGCACAAAACCTGCCCCAGATTTCTGAAGAAGCTGCCAGCCTTATCCCTTTCCGCGTGGTGGTTAAAGGCAATGGCAAACAGGGCGAATTCCTGGCCCGCATAGTTGGGTTTTCCGATCGGCTCAATACCATCCTTGTTCCCCAGGAATTTTTAACCTATGCCAATTCAAAATACGGCGTACCTGATCCGCCTGTTTCACGCCTGATCTTACTCACACCTGATCCCTCGGATACAGAACTGCTAGAATTCATAAAATCAAAAGGGTATGATTACAACAGCGAACAGCTTAAAAGCGGAAAAGCCAGGTTGTTACTAAATACAGCTACATTGGTGGTGGTAGTAACAGGATTGTTCATCAGCTTGCTAGCACTATGGATGTTTGTGCTCAGTTCACAACTGCTGTTGCAAAAAAACAAAACCAACATTCATCATTTGATTGCCTTAGGATACAGTCACAGACAAATTGTCAAACCGTTTTCACAACTCAATATCATAACATGTATACTCGTCTTTTTACTCAGTCTTATCCCCTATTTTCTTGTCAGTAATGCCTATCGTGAAGCACTCAAATCCATCCTGGGTGAAAAATCGGTACCTGATTTCCAGATTCTGTCGTGTGGCATGCTATTGCTTGCTGTTTTCACAATCATCAACATCATAAACACGTATAAGGCAGTAAAACGTTTGTAAATTCAGGAACAAAGCTCTGATAATAATTCTGCAACACCCTGTTCTGCATGATGTCCGATGCAATGAAATTCCCTTTTCAGGTCATCAGGAGCATTGCCCACTACAAAAGATTTTCCCCCGTACCGAAGCATATCCAGGTCGTTATAATCATTTCCCACACACACAATATTTTCCTGCAAAACATTTAATCGTCCTCCAATAAACATCAATCCTGATGCTTTGGAAACATCACAGGAAAATATTTCTATCCACATGCTTTTTTGATCCAGCGGGGAGGTAGTGCGCACAATGTTTACCTCAGGAAAGGTTTCACGAAGTTTTTTCAACCAATATCTACCCCCCTGTTCCACCACAACAAGTAACTGGGATATGCCTTCAAATTTGCGACATTTTTCCAAAGGCCAGGCAAATTTTTTGTATCTCAAAATACGGCGGTAAAAATCCGGGTTTCCGTGACTGCCTTCATAATAATAAAAATGATGGTTGTCGGGCGCCGGATGATGAATCATAAAATCAAGATGATGATTTTTCAACCATTCCGATATGTTTCTGGAAATATCAACATCAAGGCTATTGCGTACTAAAATATCCCGTTTAGGCCAATCCATCACACCAACACCTGATGAAAACACCAGGTAATCTATTGGCAAGTCCCTTGGCATTACCGTATCAGCAGAGAACAAGGATCTTCCGGTGGCAATCACACGGACAACACCCAATTTACCCAATGTCTGTAATGCATTAAGTTCAGGGGTAGCAACCAGACCATTGCTCTGGGCCAGGGTACCATCGTAATCAAGTGCAATTATGCCGGGGAGTTTGCGTTTCATAAGATCAATCCAGCAATTGGTATGAACTTGTTTGTACCGGGGCGTTCAGCGTATTTAATACCCGTTCAAGCATAATGCCTTCTTTGGTATCATAGTCATGGCCGAAGGTGGCACGCACACCAATGTTGATGAAATTCACGGCACGGTCGAGTGCTATTGGCAAACTGTCGCCTTGAAGCAACGCCGCCGTGACCACAGATGTAAAGGCATCACCGGTCCCGGGATACGAAGCAGGCAGGTATTCTATGGACACTTTCCAGAAACGCTCTGTCAGCTTGTGGTATGCTATGGCAGCAGTTTTGTGAGCATTCTCCTCGGACACTGAAGTAATGATGACTATTTCAGGTCCCTGTTCAGACAGTTGTATTGCCCATTTTTTAACTTCTTCAAGACCAATGTCTTTGTGATATGTTTTATCGAGCAGAAAGGCAGCCTCAGTCAGATTGGGGGTTATCATGTTTGCTTTTTTAATCAGCCGTCGCATTTCACGCACAAGATCACTTGTAAACGTAGCATACAAATTGCCGTTGTCACCCATTACCGGGTCAACAACCACCAGTTGATTGTCTGTTTTGAAATCATCGATAAACCCACTCACAATATCAATTTGTCCGGCATTGCCAAGATAACCACTGTAGATGGCATCAAATTCTATGTTGAGTTCTTTCCAGTGTTCAATGAACCCTTTCATCTGATCATCCAGGCTGACGTGCCTGACTCCGGGATACTGCGTATGTGATGATAAAACTGCTGTTGGCAACGCACAGACTTCAATGCCCATGGTAGAAAAAATCGGGATAACCGATGACAATGACACCCTGCCCACACCTGAAAGGTCGTGAATGGCTGCTATTTTTTGTACGGGTTTTTGCATGATACTATGATAAAATATGTGTTTTAAATATAGTCCTTATAACATACATTAAAAAAAATGACCTTTTTTCTGGTAGGGTAAATATAATAATAACAATGGTGATATTACAGGAATTAAATTAAAACTTTTTCTTTATAAAATTTATCGGGGATTTTGTAAGAACAAAATCCCCGATACGGATGGCTTTCATGCAAAGGGTTAACCCCTCTTATCAGCCTTCACTAAGAATTTACCAACGTACTTTACACTGTCTGGTTGTGAGTTTTTCCATTTATTTAATGATATTTTGATTTTACAATTTTTGATTGTTCCACAATATTCCCATCTGATAATGTCAGGTAATATACCCCGCGATTCAGGTGTGATAAATTCAATTTGTGTTTATCACCTACATCAGCATCAAACTTGCTTGAGAAGACCAATTTTCCATCCGGGGCATAAATTTTTAATGTC
>JAQIDD010000156.1 GCA_027858215.1 Candidatus Delongbacteria bacterium
ATATATGACTGATTAGTTATGATATTTTTTTCTCCGGTAAATAAATTATGCTTACATTCGCTTTGACAATTTTTTGCCAAAAACAATGAAGGTCTTGAACAAAATTACAATGAATAAGATTTTGATAATAAGCATATTGGCGCTTAGTTTCCTCGCCGGTTGTACTGAGGACAACGATGAATTTTTCATCAGTTACGATACCAATTATTACCCCATACAATCCGGAAATTACAACATTTATGATGTTACGGAAATTACCATTGATGCTCCTTCAGATGTGTATGACACAACCAATTATCAACTTAAGGAAATGATCGGAGGAAAATATACCGATAACGCAGGAAAAACAGCATATCATTTTCTCCGGTACACACGCAGCGATACAAATGCAATATGGCAAATATCGGATGTGTGGACATTGCAACTTACGGACGACCGGCTGTTTCTTACCGAAGAGAACCACCGCTTTGTGAAATTGTATTTTCCGCTTACCCTTGACAAAATCTGGGATGGCAATGCGTACAATGAACTTGATGCCATGGAATACACCGTTACCGGTTTGGATGAACCCGCCAGCGTTAAACAGCATAGCTTTGATTCGGTGTTAACCATCACACAGGAAGCCGATTCATCCCTGATTCACAAAAGCTACAGGGTTGAAAAATACGCCAGGGACACAGGTCTGATTTACAAAGAAATCACCGAACTCAATTCCCAGGAAATTGAACCGGGGGTACCGCTCGAAGATCGCATCACAACCGGAAACATATACAAACAGTGGTTTATTGAAAACGGAGAAGATGAGGATTATGAGATTTAGTAGTTCCTTTTTTATATTGTTTTTTTTATGCCTGCCTGGGTTTGGCCAGGAACAACCCTCCTATTGGATAGGTTTTACAGACAAATTCAACAACAGTTACAGCATTGATGCCCCTGAAGCCTTCCTGAGCAAGCGATCGCTTGACCGTCGTATAAAACAGGATGTCAGCATTGACAGCACCGACCTTCCTGTCAGCAACCTGTATGTGGACAGCCTGGCAAACCTCGGCCTGAACATCCGCTATGCATCAAAATGGATGAATGGCGTTGTTTTCACAACAGAAGATACCGCATTGCTTGATACCATCACAAGCATCAGCTTTGTGGACAATGTTGAATTCATTAGGAAAAAAGATACATCAAAAACAACATGGCAGGAAAAATCACCATCAAAAGACAATTTCTTTGACTATGGCTATGCCCGGAATCAGATTGAGATGCTGAACGGCCATATATTGCACAATCAGGGTTTTAGAGGTGATGACATGTTGATAGCGGTACTGGATGCCGGATTTCTGTACATGCCGGGGGTTTCTGTATTTAATCATCTGTTCACCAATGGGCGCGTTATAGAAACCCGTGATTATGTAAAATCCGGCGATATGGTATATGGCTGGCACACACATGGTATGGCTGTCATGGGAATACTTGCCGGAGAACAGGAATCTAAGCTTGTTGGCACCGCTCCACGTGCTGATTTCATCCTTATCCGTACAGAAGATGCCGCAACCGAACAACGCATTGAAGAATACAACTGGATTGCCGGAGCTGAATTTGCCGACAGCCTCGGGGCTGATGTATTCAACGTCTCATTGGGATACAAAGATTTTGACCTCCCTGAATGGAATTACGACAACACGGAAACAGACGGAGAAACGGCTCCCATTTCCATCGCGGCCGGGATGGCAGCGCAAAAAGGTATATTACTGGTTATCTCGGCTGGCAATGAAGGGGATGACCCTGACAGAAAAATTGGAGTACCTGCTGATGCCAATAACGTGCTCACTGTGGGATCCGTTGACAGCACAGGACATTATTCCCCGTTCAGTTCCATTGGATATACCGCCGATGGACGCGTGAAACCTGATGTGGTTGCGCAGGGAACACAGGCTTATTATATGAACAATGACAATGAAGTTGTTTCAGGAAACGGCACATCGTTTGCATCTCCCATTATTGCCGGATTATCAGCATGCCTGTGGCAGGCACATCCCGATAAATCCAACATGGACATCATCAACGCCATCAGGCAATCAGCCCACCTGTATGACAATCCCAACGACAGCCTTGGGTATGGCATTCCTGATTTTGCCACAGCCAACCTGTTGCTTGAAAACATCCGGTTTTCTGCTTTTGATAATGAGCAACTAATAAGCATTTACCCCAACCCGGTACAAAATTCCCTGAACATGCATTTTTATTCGGTGGATACGCAACAAATCACGATACGGATATACAATGGGTCAGGAAAATTGATGCTTGAAGATGAAAAAAATGTACACCGCACATCTTACAACACTTATACTTACTCTGATGCAGCATTGCTTCCCGGTGGATTGTATATCCTTGAGGTCATCACAAAAGATCACGTTTACAGTCAAAAATTCATAAAAAAGTAACCCCATGGCCGAACAAGCGCTGAGTCTCCTTGATCTGCAAAAGAAAATAAAATCCGCTGTAGAAAAACACCTTGACTCGTATTATTGGGTGGTGGGTGAAATCAGCGACATGGCTGTAAATTACAAAGGTCATTGTTACATGAACCTGTTGCAAAAAGATGAGGACACTGACTATATCCTGGCAAAAATCAGAACCATCATCTGGGCAAACCATTTCAGGATGCTTAGCACCTATTTTAAAAGCCAGGCGAAGGAAACCCTGAATAATGGATTGAAAGTTATGTTTAAAGTAAGGGTCAATTACCATGTACAATATGGGCTAAGCCTGCAGGCTGTTGACATAGACCCGACATATACCATTGGTGATGTGGAAAAGCGCCGGAAAGAAATCATCGCAAAACTTGAACAAGCAGGGATCACAGACATGAATAAAACGCTGGAGCTGCCTATGGTCATTCACAACATCGCTGTTATTTCATCGGATACAGCTGCCGGGTTTGGTGATTTTGTGGCCCAGATGGAAACAAATCCGGAACATTACGCCTTCAGTATTGAGCTTTTCAGGGCTGCCATGCAGGGTGAAGATACGGAACAATCCGTTGTGCAGGCGCTGAAAGATATTTTTGATGCGGATAAATATTATGATGTGGTGGTTATTATCCGTGGTGGCGGCGCCAAAACGGATCTTTCATGGTTTGACAATTACAACATAGCCTCGCACGTAGCGCAGTTCCCAGTGCCTGTGTTTTCAGGCATAGGCCACGAACGGGATAAAAGTGTTACGGATATGGTAGCGCACACGCACCTGAAAACTCCCACAGCCGTGGCAG
>JAQIDD010000151.1 GCA_027858215.1 Candidatus Delongbacteria bacterium
AAGTAGATAAGCTAGGCGGAAGGGATGATGAAGAACTGCAGGCATTGCAGAATGATTTAAAAAACCAATACATTCAACTTGCGTATAAAATCAGCCTGGACAGCCTGAAAATGAGGGATACAAAAAATCAAATCAAACATACCAGAACCATTCTTACTAAGCTTGGTTCAAAACCAGCAGATTCGATCACATTACCTGAAAGAGAAATCAGTGAGATATCGTTTGATTTCCGTAAAGAACGCATTACAAATCTCTCGGAAAAACGCAAACAAATTCAAAGGAACACCAATAAGAAATACGCTATTGAGCCCTGGTATGAAAATGAAGCATTCAAAGAGTCAGTGGAACAGAATCTGTCACAGGCAAGGTTGCTTAATGATCAGATACCACAAAATATCATAAACAGACAACCAAAGCTGGCCCAAAAAGTCAGCAGACAACAAAACCTGGTTGATGATGCAAACGCTTTACGAAATCAAATCAGTAAAGAAAATGATGAAAGTAAAATACGGGATTTATATGAAGAATTGGATCATAAGATTGACGAATTGAAGACAGTAAATCAGGAAGTATCTGCCTTCATGGAAGAAGATGTGTATGCTTCTGATGACACAAAAGACCGGGATAATACAAATATTTCAAGCAACCGGGACACCCGGGATACTGATAGAGAAACTGATACAGAAACAGAGGCATATGAAAAGGATATTTCTGATATCTATACTCCTGAAAAGATCACTGCTTCGACGGAAAACATCAGGAAATCCTTGTCAGAATCTGAGGAAGAACCACCCGAATCAACAGATGCTAAAATAAGGCATTATAAAAATAACTTAGAAGAAAAAGGAAACAGCGTAGTGGAAGTCCATCAGGGATATTACACCCAATTGAAGACAGCATTTAATACCCTAAAAGGAAAAGAAGAAATTGCCGATCAGACAAGCACAATACAAAAAGCTGAGAACCTAATGGAAGATGCTGAAGGCTTACGTATTGCTGCCGATAATCAAAAAGACCCGTCCCGCAGCATAGCCTTGTATGAAAAAGCGGAACAGAAAGCGCGGCAGGCAAATCAGTTATTAAACGAAACCTACAAAGAAAATACAGGGAAGCCAATTGCAGAATTTACCACGCCTGATCTCCCCTCAATTTCTGAATATAAGGCATTTGAAAACAGACAACTGGAAAAGTTAACTGAAGTGGAAGAAACAGAGGGGACGGTTAAAACGGCTGGTGGAGGTTATACGGTACAACTAAAAGAAGAAATCCTTGAAAAAACGGATAGTCTGGCCAGGGCTGATGAAACCATGGATGCGCGTTTGGCTTCCACGCCCAACAAGGCAGAAAAAATCCATCTCACAAGTGAAAAAGACATCATCAACTATACCATGGGAGAATCGCTGAATAAACTTATTCACTCCGAAGATAAGGCCATGAACAAAAGGATGAAGGATAACAATAAAAAATTGCAAACCCTGGCTGAAATGGGAAAAATTAATGAATACAACATTCCTGAAACAGAAACGGATGAATTCATTCCTCTTGAAAATCAAGACATAAGTCCATCTTTAAGAAAACAGCAAATGGCTGGTGCTACAGATTTATTTGTGGAAAAAATGGATATTATTGCTAAGCAAGAAAAACTGTTGAATTCAGTAAGAAGAACCCAGAGGGAACCTTTACTTCCTGAATGGTATGATATTCAGTCCAAACTGATTAATCGTAAATACAACAGGCCACCCGATGAGAAATTAACGGATGCGCTTAGTGCATGGGATGTATCGGATGCACATAACTTGCCTTATAATTCAAAACAGAAACAGGATATGGCTGAAATACGGTCGAAAAAACAAACCTTAAAAGAAAATATCAGCAATACAGAACAGGAAATAGAAGAAATCAGAAATAAATCATGGTCTGAAAGTAAAATTCAAAGCCGGGTACAAAAACTAAATCAATCCTTATATGAAGATAAACTGGCATTACAGCAAATAGCCTATGAGGAACAAAAAACCATGCTGGAAGTACAAAAAAACAGGGTAAAAGCACCTTCCCCACCGTTAGACAAAACTGTACAACATATTGCTGACAGTATGGAATCTATTGCAGACAGAACGCACAGGCTGATGAATTTAAAAAAGGACATTCCAATCAAGGAAAGAATAAACAACCTGACTTATGCTATTGGTTTGCTTAAAGAAGTGAACAATCTGCAGCATTTACGTATTGAATCCGGGGAAAATGAAAAACGTATGTTGGAAAAACTGGTTAGGCATTACAGGGATGAAAAACCAAAAATTATTGCTGAAGCTAATACCAATGATCGTTCTGATCGTACAGACACAAATGAGAACTTAACAGAGTCCCGTGATATTCAAACCGAAAATGACAGAGGTGTCCAACCTTCGGACAGGAGACAAAGTGATACAGAAAGAGATACAGAAGATGCAGATGTGTCCGGAAGCAATTTTTTCTATCGCATTCAAATTGCTGCGCTTGGACAACCATTGCAGGGGAATCGTTATAGAAATTTAAGCCCGGTTGACAACGAACGGGTTCAAAACAGGCCATTGTACCGGTACCTGGCTGGAAAATTTTATAACACAAGATCCTGGCAACAACCCTTATCCCTTGTAAAACGAATAGGGTTTAATGATGCTTTTGTGGTTGGCTATCTTGAAGGACGCCGTTTGAGCCTTTCGCAGGCAAGACAATACAGCCATCTGGAAACAAATAAACCACCTGAATTCAATTATTACGGGGACCAGGGTATGCTGGCTGAAAGAAATGCACAGGAAGGTGCAACGCAGCCGGAATATCAAACAGAGACACAAACAGGTGAAACTGTTATGGCCAGAAACATCAATGAAATTTCAGAATCGTTTTTTACCGTTCAAATCGGTGTATATAGCCGTGTTAAGGAAGAAAGTAATATCCTTGGCATATCAACAGATTACTATAACCGTACATCCGGAGGTAATTTCCGTTATTTCCATGGTAAATATGCAACACGTGCTGAAGCAGATGCCAGTTGTGCAAACATAAGAAATACCATCCCGGATGCCTTTGTAACCTTGTATGTTGGAGGACAACCATCAAGCCCGGGTGTTGCCAGTACTCGTAGAGAAACTGCCGGAGAGGCTGCAGCAAGATTAAATATTCCCGTTATACGTGAAGAAATAGAAGTTGCCCCTGCTGATACTGCGGAAGTAACACCAGAAATACGCATTCAGATTGGTGCTTTTGCTGGCAAAATGGACAATGATGTACTGAGGCGATATAAGAATGAATTTTCTCCTTATCGCATTGTAATTATGCGTAAAGGCAGATATCATTATTATCAACTCACCGGTTTTGAAAATTATGCCGTGGCCAAATCTGCATTAAGAAGAATGGTAAAACCTCAGGTCCCGGATGCTTTCCCGACGGCATACAGGGGAAAGGTAAAAATACCTGTGCGCCGGGCTATGTTAATTCAGAAAATTGATTAACTTTGCTGATATGGTAAAAAAACATCGTGAAAATATTAAGTCATCAAAAAAACGAAATCAAAAACCTAGTAATAACAGGTCAATGGTATTGTACAATGATGATATCAACAGTTTTGACTTTGTCATTGATTGCCTTGTTGAAATTTGTAAACACGATGGGAACCAGGCTGAACAATGTGCGTATATCACACATTTTAAAGGGAAATGTGATGTAAAAACCGGCAAATTTGATGACCTGAAACCTATGAAAGATGCCTTGATTGAACGCGGGTTAAACGTAATGATTGAATAACATGGGCATTGGAGCTGTTATATTTTTGATATTATTAGGCCTTGTACTTATATGGCTTGAACTGCTTGTTATCCCGGGAACCACGATAGCCGGGATCGGAGGCATTTTGCTGGTGGGGGCCGGTGTTTACATTGCTTTTGATTCGGTTGGTACAGCAGCCGGCTTGTGGGCATTGGGAGGTGCTTTGGTACTCCTGGTTGTTTCCATTGTGTTTTTCCTCAAATCAAACACGTGGAAAAAGCTTTCCCTCAATGATGCGGTACAGTCAAAGGTAGAATATTACAAAGAAGACAGCCTTAAACCCGGCGATATTGCTACCGCCGTTTCAAGGCTTGGGCCATCAGGCACTGTGCGTGTTAATGACATTACTGTGGAAGCCGAATCGCTAGACGGGCTGATTGACCCCGGAACAAAACTTAAAATAATTGAAGTAAGAAAAAATAAAGTTATTGTAAGAACCTTAAAAGAATAAAACATTATGGGAACACTAGGTTATGTATTGATTATTGGCGGAGCCATTGTTTTTTTATGGCTGTTTTTATATTTTATCCCCCTGGGATTATGGTTCCAGGCACTGGTTTCGGGTGTCAGGATTTCTCTGCTGCAATTGATCTTTATGCGATGGAGAAAAGTACCCCCGGCCATTATTGTCAGGGCGATGATTGAAGGAACAAAAGCAGGATTGGTTCTGGGAAGAAATGACCTTGAAGCACACTACCTTGCAGGCGGTCATGTGGAAAAAGTAGTGCATGCATTGGTATCTGCATCCAAAGCAAATATCGACCTGCACTTACAGATGGCAACCGCTATTGACCTGGCCGGACGCGATGTGTTTGAAGCTGTACAGATGTCAGTGAATCCGCGCGTTATCAATACACCTCCTGTGGCAGCAGTAGCACTGGATGGAATTCAGGTTATTGCAAAAGCAAGGGTTACCGTGCGGGCCAACATCAAACAATTGGTCGGCGGGGCAGGTGAAGAAACCGTGCTGGCACGGGTAGGCGAAGGGATTGTTTCTTCTATAGGCTCATCCGCTACACACAAAACTGTGCTCGAAAACCCCGACAGTATTTCCAAGGTAGTACTTAAAAAAGGCCTTGATGCAGGAACTGCTTTTGAAATTCTTTCCATAGATATTGCTGATATTGATATCGGGAAAAACATTGGTGCCGGCTTGCAAATTGACCAGGCTGAAGCTGACCTGAAAGTAGCACAGGCAAAAGCAGAAGAACGACGGGCTATGGGTTATGCCAATGCACAGGAAATGAAAGCCCTGAGCCAGGAAAAAAGAGCCCGTGTTATTGAAGCCGAAGCCGAAGTGCCAAAAGCCATGGCCGAAGCATTCAGAAACGGAAACCTCGGTATCATGGATTACTACAAGATGAAAAACATCCAGGCCGATACAAGCATGAGGGATTCCATTTCAAGTGTGGATGACGAACCTCGTGAAAAAGGCAAAAAGGATAAAAATAAATAGAGCCTGTCTATAATCCGGTGGGGATGTGATCACATCCCCACCGGATTATTGCTGACAGGCATTTTGTGAAATAAAATTCAATAACAGAGCCTACATATCAGAATGAATGTAGCATTGTAATAGACTTCGTCTTCTTCTCCTCCTTGCAAGGCATAGTCAAAGCAACCCCTCAACTATGCTCAGGACAGCGGCTTTGCCTCTGCCCTTGCTTCGTTCGTCAATTGTATGTGATGCTTTTGTCATGAGGCTTGCCGGGCTGTAGAATCTTCTGTATCAGAGATAAGATAATCAGAGCGCATTTGTTTTGCAGTTAAGGGGACTTCTATTAATTCTTTTGCATCAAATTTGTTTCTTGAAAGAAAAGAATTATTAGAAGGCCCCTTAAGTGAATGCTTCCCTCTCCGTGTCTCAAGAGCTCACAATCCTCCGTCTCACCATCTCCAATTCTCTCCATCACTAATATCCCCAGCGCATGTAAGTAGAACCCCATGCAAAACCAGCACCGAAGGTAGCGATGATTAGCTTATCGCCTTTTTTGATTTTATCTTCCCATTCCAGCAATAACAATGGTATGGTAGCAGAGGTTGTATTGCCGTATTTGTGAATGTTTATCATCACAATGTCTTTGCTGATGCCCATGCGTTTTGCTGTTGCTTCAATGATACGCATGTTTGCCTGATGAGGCACAAACCAATCCAGTTCATCGGCAGCGATGTTGTGTTTTTTCATCATATCTACCGATACATCAGCCATTTTGGAAACGGCTGCTTTAAATACGGGTTGTCCTTCCTGGTAAATAAAATGCTCACGGTTAAGTACGGTTTGAAAACTGGCTGGTTTTTGTGATCCGCCGGCTACCTGGTGCAAGTGTTTGCGCCCTGAGCCATCTACCTGCATGGTGGTATCAATCAGACCATAATTCTTATCTTCGGTAGGTTCAAGCAAAACGGCTCCTGCACCATCACCAAAAATAGGACATGTAGCACGATCCGTATAATCTGTGATGGATGACATTTTATCGGCACCAACCACCACCACTTTTTTATGCGTTCCTGATTCAACATATTTGGAGGCAGCATTCAGAGCATATAAAAAACTGGAACATCCTGCATTCAAATCAAAGCCAAAAGCGTTTTTGATGCCTGTTTTATCAGAAATAATGTTTGCAGTGGCAGGAAATTGCATGTCCGGTGTTACGATACCACAGATCAGCATATCAATTTCTGAAGGGTCGGTATTGGTTTTTTCGAGCAGTTGTTTTACTGCTCTTTCACCCATATAGGAAGTGCCTTCGTTTTCTATTTTTAAGATATGGCGCTCTTTAATCCCTATGCGGGTATTAATCCATTCATCAGAAGTTTCTACTTTCTGAGCCAGCTCCTGGTTGGTCATCACATAATCAGGCACATATCCCCCAACACCTGTAATGACAGCATTGTATTTTTTTTCAGTCATAATCATAGAAAGCTTTAATTTGTGAAGATAATTTTCCTTTAATTATTTGTTTTGTTTTCAGGATCATGTTGGCAATGCTTTTTTCATTGCTGATACCATGGCCAATAACAACATTTCCATCAACACCTAAAATGGGTGTACCACCATAATTTTCGAAATTCAGGCGATTAAAATAGTCATCATCAATGCCGCGTTTTTTAATCAACTCATAAAATGCTTCCGTTTGTTTAAGTACAATATTCCCTGTGAAACCATCGGTAACAACAACATCAACAGTATCATGTTCAAATATCTGATTGCCTTCGATGTTCCCGATGAAATTAAAATCGGGGCTTTCGTTCATAAGTTCATAAGCTGATTTACTCACGAGGTTTCCTTTCCCCGACTCTTGCCCGATGTTGAGCAAACCTACTTTGGGATTTTCAACCTGGTTTACATGGCGGAAATACAGGCTTCCCAGTTGGCCGTACTGATATAAGACATCCGGCTTGCTGTCGGGATTGAGCCCCACATCCAGGATAAGATTGCTTTTCCCGTTGAGAGTAGGATAACATGCTGCAATGGCTGGTCTTAGAACGCCTGGTATAGGTTTGATGTTCTGCATGGCGCCGACAAACATGGCTCCTGTATTGCCCGCACTGGCAAAACCATCAATTTCACCTTTTGCCAGGTATCTAAATCCCACCACCATGCTGGCTTTAGCTTTTTTAACAAAAGCCCTTGACGGATAATCCTGCATGTGAATAATTTCCGGGGCATGGACGATAGAAAATTCGTCAGGATCAGCCCCTTCTTTATGCAATAATTCACGAATAGTTTCATTGTGACCAAACAGAATCAGTTGATCATCAGTTTCAAGGTGTTGGCCGGCAAGTATTGCTCCTTTTACACATACGCCAGGAGCAAAGTCACCACCCATTATGTCAATTCCGATCCTCATTCAGACCTCTACCTTACCTCTATCTCTTTGTCAATTACCAGTTGTCCCCGGTAATGTCCGCATTCAGGACAAACGTGATGTGACCTGATGGTAGTGCCACAGTTTTGACAAGTTGACATCGTTGGAGCTATTGCTTTATAATGAGTTCTGCGCTTGTCCCTTCTGGTTTTCGATTGTTTTCGTTTAGGATGTGCCATTTTTACTTTTGTTTTTATTTAATAATTCGATTAACTCTTCTTTCCATGCTTCATTTCCGTGTGTTTCTGTTTCATCCTCGGATTCATTGGATGGCGAAGGTTCAGATTCGCCGTCAATGTATTTCGTGACTTCGGGATTGCATGTTGAATTCCCGTTTTCATCCACCGGATGCACCCGTTTGAGAGGCAAACTCAATACGATTATTTCATAAATAAAATAAGCCATATCAATGGATTGGCTTTCCCTGTCAAGGGTTACATAATCTGTATTGAGATTGAAATTTGTTTCTTCTGCCAGACGCACAAATATGTTCTGATCAAGATTAAAGTAATGCGTGAAATAATCCAGACAACGGTCACATTGTATTTCTGCCTGCCCTTCAGCATGAATGCTGAATTTTAGCCGATTTATTTGTTTGTCAAGCAAAACATCAACATTTAGATCGGGCTTGTGCAATTCGTCGTTTTCAAACCTGTCAAACAAGTCTTTTCCTACCTGAAAATGGAATGAATGTTGCCCATTATCAAGGGATGCGAAAGGTATTTGATATGTCTGATCATGTTTACTCATACCAGTAAAAAATTGACTGCAAACATAATAAAATCATTTCACATATGTGAAAATGTATCTGAAAAATTATAAAATTCATACCATCAATAGTTAACAATTGTTTCTATGGTAAGAAAATGCAGTGAAATACAAATTTCAAATTGTATTGTGTTTTACTCAGAAACCATAAAATCAGTGCTTATTGCTTTTTTTTAAAATGATTCGTATGGTGGTGCCGCTTTTGGGGTCTGAATGTTTAACAAAGATTTTTCCTTTATGATAACTTTCAATAATTCGTTTTGACAGGGACAATCCAAGCCCCCATCCCCGTTCTTTTGTTGTGTATCCGGGGTTGAAAATGGTTTTTTGCCTGGATTTCGGTATGCTTTTCCCTTGGTCGGAAACATCAATATATACCTGATTATCGGAAGCAGACACATTGATTTCAAGATTGCCTTCTCCGCCCATAGCGTCAATGGCATTTTTACACAGGTTTTCAATGACCCATTCAAACAGATTTTTATTGATTTCAACCACCAGATCAGGATCGGCAGCAAAGTTTATGCTAAAACTTATCTTTTTTGACGATCGGCTTTGAAGGTATGCAACCGATTCTTCAAGTGAATCTTTAAGTTTAACAGGTGACAATGAGGGTTGTGATCCGATTTTTGAAAACCGTTCGGCTACTTTTTCCAGGCGTTTTACATCTTTTTCCACTTCTTTTAAGGTGGGACTATCCGGGTTTTCCAGCTTTAACACTTCTACCCATCCCATTAACGAACTGATGGGTGTGCCGAGCTGATGTGCCGTTTCCCGTGACATGCCCAGCCACACATGGTTTTGTTCCGATTTCCGGGATATGCTGAATGCAAAATAGGAAACAATGATAAACAACGCAATGATGGCAAGTTGCACAAAAGGATAATAATACAACTGGGTCAACAGCGTAGAATCTTTGTAATAAATGAAATTTTTATTGCCGTTTAACAGTTCTATGACAATGGGGTCCTGCTTGCGTTTCATTTCTTCCAGGATGTTTTTCCTGATGCGGGGAACAGCCATCTTTGCAGAATCCAGATTACGGGAAGAAATGATGCTGTCATTTTCATCCACAAGCATCACCGGGATGGTCTTGTTGCTGAGCAATACCTGGAAAATAAACGAAATGTCCTGGTTGGGGTTGGCTTTTTGGATTTCTTTGTTTGCTTGTGCCCAGAGTTCAACCCGTTTTCGCTCTTCCTGCGAAAGTTTTTCCATCAGGTTGTTAGTGTAAAAAAGCGAGCCCGCCCCAATGAGTACCGCAACGAAAAACAACAACAGTTTCCAGCGTTTTTTCCTATTGTAAATGTTCTTTGCCATTTAGTATCAACGTAAATTTGTCTGAATTATTTGGTCTGTCCCAATACATGGATTTTAATTGAACGAAAAACCGGAAAATTGTTGTTGTAAACATACAGAAACTAATCAGTGTGAACAAAAAAATTCAGGGCTAAAGCCCATATTTTGTCTTATTGTTTCGCTCATTAAATGGGAGCTCATTATTTTAATGCCGGCATCATGGCAAACTCAGTGAGTGAAGCTATGGAAACCGCAGACCCGGTAATGAACAAAACATCAGAAAAGGGCCGCTGATTTCGTAAATTTCACCCCTTTTTCCTTTAATTCTGCTTGTTGTTTCAGAAAATTGGGCTTAATGGACAAAATTAATGGTAATATCTTTTGTAACTGTTAATATTACTACTTTTGAGGCAAATCAAAGGTTATGAATAAAAAAAGTGCTTTTATTGCAATAAAGGATTTGTCCAAAAATATGGATTTGTAAAAGGAGTTCAGCGATACAAATGTTCATTATGTGGCAGGCAATTTATAGGAGGTTATCGCTTAAACACCCGCCAAATATGGGAAGAATACACACTCGGCAAACAGACATATACCCAGTTAGCAAAGAAATATAATTGTTCAATTAAAACTATTCAGAGGCGAATTGATGCATTCAAAATTGAAAAAACTATATTAAATGCTCGTAATGTCATTGTCCTGATGGATACAACTTATTGGGGCCATAATTTTGGCGTCATGCTTTTTAAGGATGCCTTGAGTAAAGAGAATTTGCTTAAGTATTATTTAAAAAACGAGACTAATGCTTTGTATATTCAAGGAATTGAAGAATTACAACAAAGAGGTTTTACAATTGATGCAATTGTTTGTGATGGCAGAAAAGGTCTTATTCAAAGTTTTGGGGATATACCTGTTCAGATGTGTCAATTTCACCAATCTGCAATCATCAGAAGGTATCTGACTAAAAACCCAAAACTTAAAGCGGCACAAGAACTGGTTTTAGTTGTTGACTTAATGAAACAAACAGATAAAGAATCATTTGTTGGGGCATTATCATTATGGTTTGAAAAATGGGAGGATTTTTTGAATGAAAGAACTATTAATCCATTAACAAACAAGTCTTTTTACACTCACAAAAGATTAAGAAGTGCTTACCGTAGCTTGAAAAATAACCTGCCCTGGTTATTTACATGGTATGATCATCCAGAGTTAGAAATTCCGAATACAACCAATGCAATTGATGGTCATTTTGCAGATTTGAAAAATAAACTGCGGAACCATAATGGTATGTCGTTGGAAAGAAAAAAGAAATTTATTGATGGGTTTTTGAAGGCATAAAGTTCTCTAAAAATATCAATGGATTGCGAATAGACACAATCCATTGAATGACATTTTTGTCGAACATCTGTATTATCCCTGATAGGTTGCTCCCCAGCAGAGCCTACTTCCGTTTATACAGACTTTACAAAGTTCTGTAAAAAAACATTACGATCTTTAATAGGGTAAAAATAAATACCATTAAAAATGTCCATTAGAAGACATCGTCAAAAAAAAACCATTAATTTTGTCCATTATACC
>JAQIDD010000173.1 GCA_027858215.1 Candidatus Delongbacteria bacterium
TTTCTGGCAGGATCAACCAGCACATCCCACAATCTTTTTTCCCTGTTTAATTGTCTGAGTAAATATACTTCAATATCTGCATTGGTTTTTTCTTTTTTGCCACGTAAGAGGGCAGGAAAAACCTTGGTGTCATTGAATATCATGGCATCATTCTCGGAAAAATATTCTTTTACATCTTTAAAGATGCGATGTTCAATTTTTCCGGTTTCTCGGTGCAAGACCATTAACCTGGATTCATCCCTGTTTTTTGCCGGATGCAAAGCAATACGGTCTTCTGGTAAAGCATACTTAAATTGTGATAATTTCATAGAACAACGCGTTTATTTTTGTGTTAACACTTACTTACTGCATGTTTAATTTATAACTTTACTTTATACAGATTAATTGTAAAAAAGTTTCATTTTATCAATATATTTTCAATTATTTTTTGATCGTAGGCATCAGAGAGCTTGTAGCTTCCAATTTGTGTTCTTATTAAACCAACAAGATAGGCACCCGAATTTAGTTCTTTTCCGATATCTCTAGCCAGTGAACGCAAATATGTTCCTTTACGACATGTAACGTAAATTGAAAAAAATGGTTTCCTGAATTCTGTTAATTTTATGTTTTCAATGTAAATTTCGCGTGATTTTAGTTTAGGATGTTTGCCTTCCCTGGCTAACGTATAGGCTCTTTTCCCTTTGTATTTTAAGGCTGAGTATTCAGGTGGAATTTGATTGATTGTGCCGGTAAAATTGCCTAAAACATCATCCAGGGCTGATTTGGTAATGTGATCCACCGGATACTGTTCGTTTTCATTGGTTTCAGTATCAAAAGATGGCGTGGTTGCACCAAGTTTGATGTTGGCAATGTATGTTTTTTCCATATCCTGAAACTCAGAAATGTGTTTTGTCGCTTTTCCTGTACATACCAGCAAAAGTCCTGTTGCTTTTGGATCCAGTGTGCCGGCATGGCCAATTTTTATTTTTTCGATGCCACGATGATATTTTAACGTGTATCTTATCTTTTTTACCACATCAAAAGATGTCCAGTCTAATGGCTTGTTGACAGGTATTACCACGCCTTTCTGAAAATCTTCTGTATGTGCATTAAATACTTCCATAGCTTACATAAACAAAATCAAAACAACTCCGATCACAGCACAATAAATCGCAAACCAGAAAAGGTTTCCTTTTTTTACAATGTTCAGCATCCACCGGCAGGCAATATATCCGGAAACAAAAGCAGCAAGAAACCCTATGATAAGAGGCATAGCTTGCATGCTTGAGTCACCGGTAAGGTCTCCTGATATAATGTCAAGCAAGTTTTCGCCAATGATGGGCAGCAACACCATTAAAAAGGAGAATTTTGCTACATTTTCTCGTTTGTTTCCCAGCATCAGGCCTGTGGCAATGGTTGCTCCGGAGCGACTGATTCCGGGTAAAACAGCAAAAGCCTGGGCAATGCCGATGACAAAAGCGTTGCTGTAAGTAATTTGCCGGGAACGGTTTTTGAATACATGTGTAAAAGCAAGCAAAGCTGCGGTAATAAGCAGCATGCTACCAACAAAAGGCATGTTGTTTCCGTCAAAGAATTGTTTAATGTCTTCTTTAAAAAACACGCCGACAATGCCCACGGGAATCATAGAAACAAGAATTTTCAATACCGTTTTGGTTTCCTCGTTGTATGTAAATTTCAGGCTGCCGGTAATCAATCGTCTGATTTCCTGCCACAATACAACAATGGTACTTAACACGGTAGCGCCATGCACCACAATCGTAAAATACAGGTTTTCTTCTCCGGTGATACCAAATATGGCTTTCCCAATCTCCAGGTGACCGGAACTACTCACAGGTAAAAATTCTGTCAGGCCCTGAATAAGCCCAAGGATCAACGCTTCAAACCATTCCATTGCAGGGTATGAGTTTTAGTCTTTATTTTCCGTGTTGGATTGACGTGGTTTTTTCAATATGGCATACAATTCAATGACAAAACCCAGCGTAATAACAAGAGGTGCAATGGTCAGGCGTCTTGTGCTAAAAATTTCATAATGAAATTTAAGGGGATCATGATTGTTCCCTCCGGACATTAAGATCATGCCGATAATTATGACAACGAATCCAATGACCATAGGTATATAATTGGATTTATCAAATGCAAATATGTTCTGTTTCTGTTCTTTTGGTTTGCGTGGTTGTTTAGCCATCAGTAATACAAATTTTCCGGGTTAATTCTTAGATACTTATTGACTGAAAAAAACGTCGAAATGTACGAAATTATTATTCCCAAACCTAATACAAGAATAAATAATGGAATAATGATCCTTACATCGCTTAAACTGATAATATCTGAAAATTCCTGATGCATAAGATTTATCAGTCCCACCAGAATGAGGCAAGCAAGTACTGCGGAAATAATACCTTCAATAATACCGGTAGAAATAAAAGGCCGCCGTATAAAAGATCTTGAAGCCCCCACAAGCTGCATGGTACGGATACTGAAGCGTTTTGAATACACCATCAGCCGTATGGTATTGTTGATGAGTGCAAAGGATATTAACAACAACAGCACCGCAAACCCCAAAAAGACCAGGCTGATCTTTTGGATGTTGTTATTCACAGCATAAAGCAGGTCTTTTTGATAGGTGACTTCATCCACGAGGTGGGTATAATCCATCATGCGCGATTCTATCATCTGCACTGAATCAGGATTTGTATAATCAGCTTCTAAAAACACATCAATCGACCCCCACAACGGATTGTAGTCAAGGATGTCAATAAAATCTTCACCGAGGTCTTCTTTGAGCCTTTCGGCTGCATCATCTTTGGAAATGAATTCGGTATACCTTACAAAACTCAGTTTCTCAAGGTTCTTTTTAAAAGCGATAATTTCAGGGTTTCTGGCTTCATCTTTTAGTTTCACATTCAGGTTAATGCTTTCCCTGACATGTTCGGATAACATCTGTGCGTTGAGCATGAGGTAGCCGACAATACCAAGCAGAAAAAGGACCAATGTCATGCTGAGCACTGTGGTTACCATGGCTCCACGTATTCTGCCTTTAAAAATTTTTCTTTCTTTCTTTTTCTTTCCCATCTTTTTATTGTTTGATGAATCTGAAATTCATGTGTCTGTTGGTTGTTAAAATGCGCAAAACATATACACCTGAAGATAGGTTCTCAAGGTTTAGCCGGTATTGATTGTTTTCAGTGATTCCGAATTGTTTCACCATGTTTCCGTTGATGTTTACAATTTCAACGGTTTCGGGCTTTTCATTCAAATTTAGATTAAGGTTCAAATGATTCTCAACAGGATTGGGATACAATGCAATGGATTCTCCTGCGGATAATTGCGTTATGTCGCTGTCATCAAAAACAGTAATTTCTATGCTGTCTGTATCTGAACAGCCATTTGAAAAACTCACTGTCAGCCAGACATCATGGGTGCCTTCACCCAGTACAGCCCCTGAATACAATGCACATGTATCGGGATCATCATTGCTCCAGTTGTATTGATCATACACATTATCAACGCACAATTCAAGGGTGGAATCAATGCTGATGGTATGATCCTGCCCGATATCCACATGAGGCTGTTCAAGTATGCCCATGTTGACTGTATCCGAATACGTACAACCGAAAGCATCCCCTTCAGTTGTTACCCCGTATTCGCCACTTTCTGTTACAGAGATGGAGGATTCTGTTGAACCTGTACTCCATATATAAGAGTACGCTCCTTCGCCTGCATCAAGTGTTTGTGGGCCACAGTAATTGCCGTCAGGGCCGACGTTTACATAATGGTAAGGATGAAATTCGATATATACCGTGTCATAACCAACGCACCCGTTATCACCTGTGGCAGCAAGGGTATATTCTCCGGTTTCGTTAACGGTAATGCTGGCAGCGTTACTTTGTCCATTGTTCCAATCGTAGGATTGAATATCGCCAAAAGCAGATAAAACAACTTCTTCTCCGTCGCATAGTTCCTGATCTTCGCCAATTTCAATTTCCGGTGCCGGGTCAATGTCCACGCTTACGGTATCCGAATTAGCTGCAGCGCATCCGTTGTAAGCCTGGAAATAATATTCCCCCGACATGGTATCGCTGATGTTGGGAATAAAAAGCGACGTATCAGTCTGGCCGGGTATGGGTTCGTCGTTGAGGTACCATTGATAAAATATGTTTTCACCCTGTGCATCAGCATACAAAATAAGCGTTTCATTTTCACATAGGTGGGTGCCAACAGGGTCCCAGGTTATTGCAGGTGTGGTACCGATGTTGACAAGTACTTCATCGCTTTCGGTTATGCCGCAGATGTTGTCAGCCACGCACATGTAATATCCGGTTACAAGGCTTTGAGCAGGATCGAATTCCAATATGGTATCCGTTTCGCTTGTCAGTGCAGACTGGTTTTTGAACCATATATAATTGATGGGCTGGGTACCTTCAACAGTTACTTCCAAAGCGGTGCTATCACCATGACAAGCATCAATGTCCTGAGGTTGCAGCGTGAATTCAGGATAGGTAAACACCTGCACTTCAAAAGCATCTGAAAAAACATCTTCACACTGATTGGATACAACGGCATAATAGGTTCCTGCCTGATATTCGGTAATGTCATTAAAGACAAGTATTTCATCATTGCTCACAGTATCTCCTGCATCCTGGTTTACCCAGTAATAATTAAAAGGCTCGTCTCCCTGGATAATCATTTCAGAACTGAGGGAATTTCCTTCACAAACAGCAATGGGATCGGGTTGGGAAACAATGTTGGGGGGCATCACAATTTCAATAACGGCTTCATCAGAAACAGCATCCCCACATTCGTTCCACACATAACATGTATAGATGCCGCTTTGTCCTTCATTGATGTTTTCAATCAACAGGTTTGGTGTTTGTGTGCCGGAGCAGTTGGCATCTACAACATCTACCCCATATCGACGCCATTGATAATAGAGGGGTTCTGATCCATTGGCTTTAATGTTCAGGCCGACCGTGTCGTGCAAGCAAACTTCATTACCCACAGGTTGTTGTGTAATGATGGGAGGAGACTGGGGAACGATCATAGCAGAATCTGAATACACGGTTCCGCAGGTATTCATAAAAGCGGCATAATAATACGAGGTATCTCCCGGTTGAATATTTATGGGGAGATGGCTGGTGTCTGCTCCGGGAATAATGGAACCATTTTTATACCAAGCCATGGCGATGGGAGGTGTGCCTGTGGTTGTTGAAATCAATGTTGTGTCTGCTCCTATGCACATGGTGTGATCAATCGGTTGAGCAGTGACCTGCGGTAAAGTGTTCACCGTAAGGCTTACCTGGCCTGTGTTGATGCTGTCGCAGTTGTTGAAAATGCTGCATGACACCATTCCGGCTGTATCCGCATCAATATTTGTAAAGATCAATGTATCTGAGGTTTCTCCGGGAAGGAGAGTGCCTTCATGAAACCACTGGTATTGAAGGTTTGTGCCCTCGGCGGTAACCCCGAAACCAGTATCGTTACCTTCACAAACTGTTACAGGAGCAGGTCCTGAGATTATGCCGGGCAGCATGGTAACGTTAACCTGAGTATTTACAGGCCCTGCAGTGCCACATGCATTATCAACAGTGCACGCGTATGTGCCATCATCCGCTGCGGCTAAATCAGTGAATGTTACATTGGGGCCGTAAAATGTGATTGGATTACCATCATGTGTCCAGGTGTAATACAGATTTTCACCGCTTGTGCTTACACTAATTTGATGGGAAGTGCCTTCACAGTAGCTGCTGTCAGGGGTTTGTCCTGTTATTTGTGGCGGCCCGGAAACAACAACAAGTTGGAATTCAGGGGTTGTGTCAGAACTTGCCATGTTGCTCACAATGCAATAATAAGTGCCTTCGTTGGTTTCATCTGCGCCGGGAATCAGGAGTGTGTCATTATCGTTTCCTGGCATGGGATTTCCGTTGAAAAACCATTCGTATGAAAATGGTTCTGTACCTGTAGCTTTAACAATATAGGTTACATCATCACCCGTACAAATAATTTCATTGGAAGGGGAACTGATAATTTCAGGATTCTGTGCGGAAAGATGCGCCGAGATGGCAATAAATGTAATCGCGGCAAATAATTTATAAGCTTTTTTCATAGTGTTCATGAACTAAATAAACAAACTTTTTATCAAGAAAACAAAATAACGAAAACAATACGATTTTCTCAATCATTATTTATGAACAATGATTGTGAATTATAAAATGGGATATTAACATGTCATCTGAATTTGGTAGCACCAGGGTTATTGTAATGAACCTTAGTTTGTTATAACACACCCTTAAAATCAGCGCTTAATCTCGTCTGCATATCTGCTATGATGGAAATGGATTTTTTGAGTTCTACCAGTTCAAACTCATTTAATGATTCCGCAAGGATAGAGTTTGTTGGTTTTTCACCTTTGTGAATGGCCTGGTTTTGTACATCGAGCCTGAGCTGCATAAGAAAACGGTATGTGTGTGTAATGTTGTTAAAAAAACTGACCGGAATGAGGTTTTTATCTCTTATTTTTGACAGTCGCAATAAGGTGTTGTTTTCAGGGATGCCTGTTTTTAAACTATATACCCTGGCAAATGCGGTAACTGGCATCAGTAGTTTTTTTACATCAATTTCTTTGTTGTTTCCTGTTGCAGGTAATTTGGCCTCAATGATGTTACCAGCCATGTGGTAGAGAAAAACAGATTTATTTTGGACTTCATTTGTTACATAGGTTTTCAATTCATTGGTCAGATTTTCATCCCCTGCCACAAATCTGAAATCAAAAAATATAGCCGCTTCAAGTACACTTTTGGGA
>JAQIDD010000185.1 GCA_027858215.1 Candidatus Delongbacteria bacterium
CTCCTAGAGATATATGTGATTGAGAATTAAATCACAAATGAGTTTATATAATAACTCCAATGAAAAAAAAAATCAAGGATTATTATGGGGTTTTATCACTAAACTGATAACGTTAGCGAAGGTTTACTTTGTTCATTACTCTGATACAAATACTCTAAGGTATAAGAAAACCCTTTTCTTTTAAAGGGTTTTTACTATCCTCCACATGATTGAGCAGTCATCCCGCCTGTTGTTGGCCCACAAGGCGGCGTTTGTGTAGGTGTTGGTTCAATATAACACGTGGATATTGGTGTTGCCATATACATCACTGTTCCAAAAGTATTATTAGCATTGTCACATTCGTATACTGCATCATATGCATCTATTTTAAATGTACCTGCACCTGTTATCATTTGCCCTATCCAAGCCGAATCTGTAGCACCTACTGCCACTCCGGCAGTAACTGTTACCCCTGTATTGTAACCTACTGCTTCAATATAAAAAGTCTGAGTTACATCATAGCCCCCATTATTCGTATAAGTTATCATTGTTACATAAGGGTTCGAAACTCCGTCATAACATAGCGCAGGATTTTGCGGCGCTATTATTGCAGATATTATCTCAAGGTCATATGAGCATATAGTTGGTGTTGCTATCGGAAATGTGGTTGGTGTACTCGTTGGTGAATAAGTAGGAGGAATTGGTGTAGTCGTCACACTTATAGTTAAAACACATGTCGGCAAAGGAGTTGGTGTCATAAATGTATTCGTACTAATTGAAACAGAATTGTTGTTTTTAATACATTCAACTACATCATTTCCATAATCAACATAATAAGTCGGCATACCTGTATATATTGCCGGAAACCATACATCCATATTTCCACCAGCCACAAGACCACTGTTGACTGTTAGTGTATCGTATCCAACTATTGATACATCAAAAGGAACTGTTACTGGAGCCATTCCATAATTTACAATAGTCACAAGTGTTCCAAGTGGTGGATGAGTTCCTGTATAGCAATTATATGGATTCTCTGTAGACCCTCTTACATATAGTATCTGTAAATCAGGCATATTACTGCACGTCCCTACTGTATTAGTTACAGTCGGAGTATATATTGGAGTAGTTGGTCTTTCTGTTGGTGTATGACTTATTGTTGTTAAACATGTAGGAAGTTGTGTTGGCATTCCTGTATACGTACTGTAATAATTATTATTTTCATTGCATTCAGCAATCACGTTGGTCGAATCAATTGTTGCAGAGCTTCCTGACTGCCACCCAACAGGAACAAATTGTGTATAATTTACTCCCATGTAATACGATCCAGCCGGTACCATCGCTGTTTGTCCGTTCACACTGATAACAAAGCTTGTATAAACAGGAGCAACATTTAACAAAGTAAAGGTAACTAAATACCCCATAGTTTGTTGAGTCCCATTAGAACAAGTAATAGAAGGATCAACAGTATATTGCAATCCTGTTATTGTCAGGTCTGGCGATAAATTGCACGTAACGGTTGGTGTATCTTCCACTGTTATACTTGGTGTTGGTGTCGCGGTGTCCACTTCAATTGTTTGTGTCGAAGTAGGCGTAAGCGTATTGAATAATACCGGAGTACCTACAATCGGAGCTGATGGGACCACATGTGGTTTACAACCTGACGTCATTGAAACAATCATTAAAACGATTAAACCTAATGTCATTGAAAATGTTTTTCTGTTTTTCATTCACTTACCTCCCGGATTTTTATTCCCCACAATGCTATGACAGAATCAACTCAAAAAAAGTTCCGCTTTTTTTGAGTTGTCTGGAAATCCGGATAGGTATGCTTGTATTTTTCTCTATAAATAAAGCATTTTTATTAAAAAGGAAGGTCTTCGTCATCATCCTCTGCTGAAGCCTTTGCTGACAAGTCTTCTTTTGAAGAATCATCATCAGAAACATCTTCGCCCTGTGCAACCGGTGATGAATCTGAGCTTATAATTGCAGAATCTCCTTCTTGTTCAGACTTCGCCAAGGCTTCGTCGGACGAGTCGTCTGACATGGCCGGTTGTTCGTCGGCATAATCAGCAACAGGCTCAGAAACACTATAGTCAGGCGATGAATCAACCGCATGCGGTTCGTCAGAAGATTTGAATTCCACTTGTTTTACACCGGCAACATACTGTCCCTTTTCCATAGGTTTTCCGTTAGGAGCAAACTCTTCATAAGGTCCGTTCATTTCATTATTTTCAAATGTTATTTCGCCTTTCAATGCTCCGTCAGGATAAAAACTATTTACAACTCCATTTAATACTTCCCCATTCTTTTCTGTCACCTTACCATCAACATATTTCCAATCTGCAATTTTTTCATTATTTTTGGTAAACTCCATTAATCCGGGGCCGGCTACCCACTTTGTCTTTATTACAACCGTTTCGTTGTCAAAGTTCTGTGGTTCACTACCATAAGGAACTATCCCTTTGCAAATGGGGAAAGCTGAACATCCATAAAATTTACCAAACTTTCCTGCACGAAGCTTCATCGGACTATTACATTTTGGGCACTTAATTCCAGAATCATTCATATATCACCTCAATTAATATTTTGTATGAAGATTAATATACTTTAAGAATATGATTGTGTCAATAGGTCTTAGGAGTCCCAAGAAAGACTTATTGTTCTGACTTGAGACTTGAGACTTGAGACTGCC
>JAQIDD010000194.1 GCA_027858215.1 Candidatus Delongbacteria bacterium
CCGCTTTTTTGCGGATAGCTGATCTCGGGATTTTAGATTTCAAGCAACTTGCGGGTCACAAAATCATTTTCGGCACGAGGTTTTGGTTCTTTTGACGGCACAAAAGAACATGAAAAGCATTTTAATCGAAATAGATTACCTACATTAAATTTATTTTTGGGTGCCCCAATGCACAAAACAGGAGTTCCATCGCAGTATTTCACCGGGATCACATCCTTTTGTCAATTTCCGTCAGTGCTTCAGATGCTTTGGTGGCAATGTACAAATCTGTAATCTGACTGGTAAATGCGGTGGTTCCGATATTAACTTCAATGATATACGCCCCCTGTTTTTTAGCTTCATGAGGCACCCATGATGCAGGTATAATTTCACCGGTAGAACCAATGATGATACACACATCGGCTTTTTTTGCTTCTTCAAAAGACAAAGACCTTGCCGGTTCAGGGATACGTTCACCAAAAAAAATAAAATCAGGCTTCATCAAATGCCCACAGTCATCGCATATCGGCGCTTTTGCAGTAATTTCAATACTTGATGTCGGAACAGTTTTACCACATCCCATGCATGCAAATGAACCCGATGTTCCGTGAAATTCCAGCACGTTTTTGCTTCCTGCGTCGGTATGCAAATTATCAATGTTTTGAGTGATGATGGTTTTTATCAGCCCTTGCTGCTCCCACTTTGCCAGTATAGTATGCGCAGGATTGGGTTTGGCTTTACCAAAATAATCATAAAAAATCTTTTTGATGACATCCCATGAAGTTTGTGTGTTGTTTTTGAAATAAGATAATTCCAGCACTTCAGGGTCATATTTGTTCCATAACCCATTTTTACCGCGAAACGGAGGGACGCCACTTTCTGTGGAAATCCCCGCCCCTGTAAATACAATACAATGTGTTGCTTCCTTTATTTTCTGGGCAGCTCTGTCATAATATTTATCCATACCGCTAACTTAATAAATGATATACAATTTACAAATGCCAGGCGTGTTTATAATCAGGCCTTTCCTGTGAATATAAACACATTGGCATATTTATTGTTTTATTGATGAGTGGAATATAATTTAAACAGTGGACACACATTATGAACACACGAATATACAGTACAGATAAAGGCCAGGTGATTCGCCGGATACCGGATAATGACATCATCATTGAATTCGGCAATCTGTCATGGAAGCTGTCAATATTACAGTTGAAAATGCTGAAATCCTTTGCAAAAAATATCGATGGGAGTTATTTTAAAAAAATAAACCAAAACAGTTTTTACCGCCGTAAAGTACGCATTCCCATACATGGCACCACTTTATCCATCCTTCTGAGCACAGATGAACTTGAAGATTTTAAAGCCTTACTGAGTGGGATTCCTGCCAATGCACTTGAAAAGGAAGATATCTACAATATCCTTTATCACATCACAGAAAATCATTACGATCGGCCAGATGAACCCACAGATGAAATTCATTTAATCCACCCGTCGTTCAAATATTTTTTGAATTGATTTACATTATTTTGCTTTTACCATTCATTTTGTAGAACAATACAATATTATTCTTCTCAAATTTTACCCATAACGGTGATTTGGATGCTGCCAACTTTAGTTACTCAAAAAAGTAATCATCCACCGGCAAGGTGCAGGCTGTGATATGCCCGGCATCTGTTTTTGCGTTTTTATTAAAATTCCTGAGTAATTCCATGACAGAGGCGGCTGTTTTGTCATCACTTAACTGCATGTTAATGATGGTGTTGTACCGGGCCAAACGGCGTTGTTCAATCGCGGGGTACCACGCAAAGGTTTTGCAGCCACCTGGTCAATGATTTGATAATCATGCACACCATTGGCTTCGAGTTTTTCCAAAAGCCGGTTTTTCATGCTGATGTTGCAGGTACAGTAAATGAATTTCATGCTTGTTGTTTTTTGTCTGTTTTTTCGTTGATGATGTTTTTTCTGTAAAACAGGGCATACAAGGATGGAATAACCATCAATGAATTAATCATGGAAACCAAAAGCCCCCCAATGATCGTGATTCCCAGAGCGAACCATGATGTCAAATTTATCACCATGTTGTTTGAAATGTCCAGCCTGTTTTCCATAAATGCTTTGCCTTACCTGCATGCAGCAGGCAGGTAACCGCAAAGAGGCTTTACACTAAAAATTATTTGTTTTGTAATTCGATTTGATCATTTTTCCACTACATTTACAGTAGAACCATTTTTTGCAATAATGATTATATGGTAACATCATAAAAAATCCGTACTTTCGTTTTCAAGTTATGCCGGTGAAAAATTTAAGAGATATACAGCAATTTGAGGAATTTGACCACCTGGAGCTCATTGCAAAGCATGTGGTTGAAGGCTTTATTACGGGTCTGCATAAAAGCCCGTATCATGGTTTTTCAGTTGAATTTGCTGAACACCGGCAATATAACAAGGGAGAACCCACCAAACACATTGACTGGAAATTGTATGCACGCACCGATAAATTGTTTGTTAAACGCTATGAAGAAGAAACCAACCTGCGAGCCCATCTGATTATTGACATATCCTCTTCGATGTTGTTCCCCCTGAAGGAAAAACGCATCAATAAACTGACGTATTCGGTTTATGTGGCGGCGGCACTTATTTATTTAATGAAAAGACAGCGTGACGCTGTTGGTATCAGTCTTTTTGATGAGGAAGTGCGCATGCATACGGACGCCCGGTTATCGCAGGTACACCTGGCTTATTTGTACAATGAAATGCGGCAATTGATATCCCCTGAATTTCAACCGGAAAAACGAAAAACCAGCACAGCCGAAACACTCAATATCCTGGCTGAACAGATAAAAAAGCGTTCGCTGATAGTTTTGTTTTCAGATATGTTTAGCGAAGATGACACAGATGAGCTTTTCAGTGCGCTTCAGCATTTGCGTTTCAATAAACATGAAGTGATACTTTTCCATGTCACAGACCATGAGCTGGAGCAGGAATTTGAGTTCAGCAACCGCCCGCACAAGTTTATTGATTTGGAAACAGGAAAGCAAGTCAGGTTAAATCCCAACGAAGTGCGGGGACAATACAAAAAGCAAAGTCATGCCCTTGTGTCAGAATTGAAAACACGCTGCGGGCAGTACCAAATTGATTTTGTTGAAGCTGATATCCGGAAGGATTTCACTGAAGTGTTGCAGGCGTATTTATTGAAACGGACGAGGTTGTATTGAACACAACTCCTCTTTAGTACGCATGATATATGATGCAGATCGTGTCTTGAAATATCTGTCTTAATTTACTCTTTACTGCTAATATCTGCCCACACGACACAAATGTACTCATGCAACATGCTATTGAAGTATAAAGCATAAACAAAAATCAACCATCATTTGTAATTAATGAATGCACATGCATGGTAATAATATGATATCATGCTAAAATCAACAAAAATCCTGGTAATGAACAAACGGCTCAAAGCCTGATTGAAACTTAGCCAATGATGATGTAAAATAATTTACGTGAACGAAAAAATTACAACCTATGAAGATTTTAGAAAATGTTTGGATCCCAATGAGTGACGGAAATAAGCTGTAACTAATGCCACTGAATGGGTACTCAAATCCAATTAATGCATGTTATCCATAGGTTTTCATTAGCTCTGTAAGTATTTTATACACCACCGGGCAGGTTTTGCTGTTTTTGATGCTGAGCTGAAGTATCTGTTTGAAATTTGTTTTATCGGTGTGGGGGTATTCCCTGCATGCTTTCGGACGGGCTTCATACACCATGCAATAATTGTCCGCCATCAGGAAAGGACAGGGCATGCTTTGAAAAACATAATCACCGTCTTCATCCTGTCGCAGGTATTTACTGACTACAGCAGATGGTTTTATTTTCGTCTCTTGTTGCCAGCTCCTTTAAATTTTGTAACGATATGCCGGTGAATATATCCATAAGTCCCGTATTTATCGCGTGAGATTTGTGAAACAGATACGCCTGTAATGATGATGATAATGCCAAGGATTTTACGTTCCGGAATCAGCTCTCCAAGGAAAATCCATGAAAAAATAATGGTAAACACAGGAATGATGTTGGCAAACACATTCACTTTACTGATGTCCATGTTTTTTAGTGCATAAGTGTATAAAAAATACGCGATGCTGCTGGCAAAAATGGCCAGTTTGATGATGGGCCACATAGAATACCAGACAAAACCCGTTGTCATAAAATCACGGTAATCCAAAACCAGAAATACCGGAATAAACAAGAATATCCCAATGATATTTTGATACAACACAAGGTTAAGAATAGAGTATTTTTTGCTTATTTTTTTGATGAGCAGAGAATAGACAACCCCTGCAAACACTGACGAAAACAAAAACATCAATCCAATAGGTGAAATGATGAAATCTGCATTTGGGCCAAGTACGATCAGGATAATCCCCGCAAAAGACACAGCTACACCCAACACGTTAAAAACAGTCAGTTTGTCTTTAAGAAAAATAGCTGCAGCAAGAGGTGTAAACAAGGGTAATGTGGATACAATCACCGCGGCAACCGGGGCAGATACCAGCTTAATCCCGTATGTTTCCCCCATAAAGTAAATAAACGGCTCACAAAAAGCCATGAGAAAAATAAGGCCCATGTCTTTAATGTCAATTTTTTGTATTCTCTTGCTAAACAGAAGGTATGGCAATAAAAACAAGCTTGATATTAGCAGCCGGAACAGCACAATATTGACCGGATTGTAATGTTCCAAAGCCTGCTTACTCCAGATGAAACTACCTGCCCAAATGAGCATGGCAGCAATAAGGCTTATGTATATTACCGTTTTATTTTTGATTTTGAACGGGAATTTCATGCTGCGAAAGTGGTGAAAACAGACATATCATCCAATTACTTTACATTGAAACGGTATAATTCAGATAAAATTTACCAGGCTGTATATCATGCATTTTGGTACTGATATGGTCAGGATAAGAAATTAATGTATTTTTGATGTATGGATTCCTTATGGATAGGCATAGCATTTGGATTCGGGTTTTTGATCAGCCGGTTGAATTTACCAACCATTTATTAGAATAGAGTCAACATTATTCGGTTAATCCGGTTCCTGGAGTTTACGGTATTTACTTGCCGTGTGTATGGTTTTTTCAAGACGTTTTGCTTTATGATCGGACTACGGCAATAAATACATTGGTATTCATAAGCGTTGATTTGAAATCAATAATTTCAGGGATTACAGAAGATTGCAGACTGATTTTTGCCCATGAAGCCGGGAACAGGATTGAAGATTTAAAAAACTAAATATGTTATTATGTTTGTAAGGAACAGAATAGATGGTATTTTTATTAAAATTTAATACATAAGTTATGATAAAAAACTGGCTCTTTTTCGTGATGATAGTTATGGCTGTTGGTGTAACAGCCCAGGAAGATAATAAGGTGGTATATGACAGCGCTGCACAACAAAATATTCTGATAGGAAAATGTGACTGGGAGGCTTTTCAGCAGGATGATTTTTCTGATTGGTTTAACGAAGGGTACAACGCATACCACCCCGATGAAAAACTCATGCAGCAATTAGCCCGGTCGCTGAAAGGCAGGGAATTGTCGTTTAAGGTGTACCAGGGTAGTTGGTGTCCTGACAGCCGGCGGGAATTGCCTCGGCTGAAAAAAATAACCGACGGCCTGAAATCCGATGTATATACCGATATTATTTCTCTGAACAGGGCTAAACGCCTTAATAATAATGCTCTCCCGGAGGATAACATTGAATTTGTACCAACCATTGTTATTTATCTTGATGGTGTTGAGGTGGGGCGTATTGTTGAAGAACCTGATTACTCCCTGGAAGCGGATATTGTAAAATATCTGAAAGCGGAGTTGAACGAGGAATGAAAATAATCATTAATTTTATTTTGTAACATCTTTTAATGTGGGCTGATCTCGTGTTACCTATTGGTGCCGGAGATTGCCAGGTTTGTAGTTTATCCCATAGGCTGCATAGGTTCTTTTTTCCCGCTAAAGCATTAGGTTTTAGAAAGAGTATAATTAGTTCATAACGAACAATAAGGTTAAGTAGGAATGTTTATATAGTTTTGTCTGTATAAAATGGGTAAGGATATGAAACATAAAATTTTATTTATCGCTTTTGTTCTGTGTGTATCAGGGACGTTTGCTCAATCTGTGGATGACATTAAAAACAACCGCATGTACCTCTGGGGTGAAGGCAACGGGGTAACACTGAATGAGGCCGACAAAAATGCCCTTTCGATGCTGATCAATCAGATTTCTGTGGATGTAGAAAGCAAATTTGAACTGGAAAAAACAGAAAATGATGCAGGGCAAATCTCGGAACAGGTAATATCCATAGTAAACACCTACAGCAGTGCCAGCCTTCATAATACTGAAAGAATCGTTGTGAACCAGGAACCGGCAGCCAAAGTTTTGAGGTACATCAAAAGAACGGATGTCAGTAAGATATTTAAAAACCGTGAGTTAAAAATCAAAGAATTTTGTGATTATGCCCATCATGCATTGGAAGAAGTCAGGATAAGCGATGCCATAAAATATTATTACTGGGCTCATGTGCTGCTCCGGTCTCATCCCGACCAAAGTAAAATCACTTACATGGATAATATGGGGAAAGAACATCTTTTGTGCATTTGGCTGCCCAGAAGAATAAAGCAAATATTGTCCGGCATTGACATCAACATCAAAAACAAAGAAGTGCAGAAAGACCATGCCGTTTATAAATTATACATTACTTACAAAGACAAGCCTGTTGAAAAATTTGTATATCAATACTGGACAGGGCAGGATTACACAAACCTTATTGAAGCTTCTGACGGCCTGGGTATTGCTGAATTTTTCGGGAAAGATGCTAAAGGCATGGAAAAAATCCAGATTAAAACTGAGTATATATTCAAAAACGAATCCCTATATGATAAAGAACTGAACACTGTGATGGAAAAAATTCCGGACATTCCCATTAAAGAGGCATATTTCAACCTCAACTTAGCATCAACAACGGAACAAGAAACAACGCACGATGAACATGATGGCTCAGTAACAACCAATACATCTTCACAGGACAAAAAAGAATCGTGTACGAAAATGAGCCTGGTGAATGATATTTCCGGCTACACAGAGGTAATAGAGCCGGTGATGGATGCCATAGCGTCACAGCAATATACAGCCGCAAAACCATATTTCACAGCACGAGGGTATGAGATCTACGAAAAACTTATCAAGTATGGTAATGCCAAAATCCTTGACCAACCTGAATTAACCGGCATGAAAAAAGACAATAAAATCATTATCCGGGCCATTCCCATGCTGTTCAGCTTTAAAACCAACAACAGGAAATTTGTTGAAAATGTAGTTTTCCATTTTGATGATAACAACAAAATTTGCGACCTCAGTTTTAGCCTTTCAGAAACAGCGCTTAATGATGTATTGAAAAAAGACCAGTGGCGGGAAACCGACCGCATGACCATCATAGATTTTCTGGAGCATTATAAAACAGCTTATGCCCTGGAACGCATTGAATACATTGAATCCATTTTTTCGGATGATGCACTCATTATTACAGGGGCATACAAAACGGTGCCAAGCCTGGAAAATCCCTACAAAAACAATAAGATTCTGCAATATAACCGTTACAACAAACAGGAATACATCAACCGGTTGAAAGTGCTTTTCAACAGCAAAGAATACATCAACCTGCAGTTTGAAAAAAGCGATATACGGGCCGGAGATAAAGACCATGTTTACGGCATTCAAATCAAACAAAATTACTATTCATCCAATTATGGCGACAAAGGGTATCTTTTCCTCATGGTTGACCTGCAGGACACAAGTAAACCGACCATTCATGTCAGAACATGGCAGCCAAATAAAGATGAGAAAGGGAATATATACGGTATAGAGGATTTTTAGGGTTTTTACAGTGATAGAATTATGTGGATAATTTTAACTAATGAGTGTTCGTCAATAAAATCATTGTCTTGTTCATAATGTTTGAGTTCGAGGCCTGCGAAGCATTTAAAACCAAGGATTTTACTTTTGTAAATGACTGTTTTAAATACGAGCGTAACGAAGAAATCAGACATTATGGACAGACACTAAATATTGCAATGCCAAAAACATAGAGCTGCCACACAAATCATTGGCCTGGTTACCCATGGACACATCAGAAGGGCAAGCTTATGTTGAAGCGATGAATTTTGCTCTTGCCTTTGCCAAAGCCAATCGTTTTGCCATGATGGACACAATAAAACACATCATCGGTGAAAGCATTGATAGTGTAACTTTTGGTGAAATCATCAACATACATCATAATTATGCTGCTGTGGAAAATCATTACGGCAAACATGTGGTTGTTCACCGTAAAGGCGCTACATCTGCAAAAGCCGTACAAACAGGAATTATTCCCGGCTCACAGGGAACTCCCAGTTTTATTGTGAGAGGCAAAGGTAACCCGGAATCATTCATGTCATGTTCGCATGGTGCCGGACGTAAACTGGCACGCAAACAAGCCATTCGATCACTGAATCTGGAAAAAGAAATTAAACTTCTCGATGATGCAGGGATTATACATGCTGTTCATACCCAAAAAAATTTAGATGAAGCAGCAGGGGCGTATAAAGACATTGATACTGTGATGAAAAACCAGGAAGATCTCGTGGAAATTATTGAAAAGTTAATCCCCCTGGCAGTGATTAAGGGATAAAAAAAAGCATTCATGTACGTGGACCTGAAAAAGAAAAAAGATCCAAAAAAACGCATGGAGATAGTAAAAACCATCTAATCAAACTTTAACATTGTTGAATGATTAGTTACCAACGAGGAATTCTGATTTTTTTTATGTTGTGAAGAAATGCCATTCATGATCAATGTTTTTACTATAGCTTCATTCGCTTTATGACCAATCAGAACTAATTTTTTAAGGTTTATCCTTTATATAAATTAATAACCAACTGAAAATTTGATTTATTTCTATAATTTTTTTTATTATATTTGCATGCAAAGGAAAATTTGGTCATTTATTTTTTCCGGGGTAGAAATAAAGAACAACTAACTAATCAGAAAATATGATGAAAAATAAACTATTACTGCCATTTTTAGCACTGATTTTATTTTCAGTGGTGTTATCTGCACAAACATCAGACAAATTGAACCTTATTGAATCAAGGGCTTTAAAGGCCTACTCTGAACAGGAAATTGAAAGTATGCCTGAGTACAAAATCTACCAGGTCAATTACCTCTATGCGGATTCATACCGTATTCCGCATACAATGAAAAACAAGATTGATCCCATGGACATTGATATTTCAAAATACGGGGCTTTCAGGCACGATTCAAAAGAACAAAAAGTATATCTCAATCCTGAAAAATCAACAGGCCCTTACATCATCCTAAAATCAAAAGCAGAAGTTCGGGAACAATTATCCATAATTAAAGAACAACATTAAAAACAAACCATTATGAAAATGAAATTTCAATCTATTTTTATAGTCCTTTTTTTATTCCCCGTATTGACAGTTGCCCAAACCTACAACCTGGATGTTTCTACGGACGGTCAACTCATAAATACCTGCGAAGCCTCCTTATTTGATGAAGGAGGGTCTGCTGGCAATTATACCATCAATTCCGATTACGAAATTACATTTGCTTCAACGAATAATTCATGCATAAGAGCAGTCATCAAATCTTATGAATTTGAACATGAATTTGATTATCTTATTTTTTACGATGGCACTTCAAGTGCTACTGGCACATGTTTGGATTCGGTTACTACAACACCACAAAGTACTGTAGATGAACGTGGAAATGCATACTATGCACAATCCGGGTACATTACCATCAGGATCACTTCAGACGGTGCTGTCAACAAAGCCGGTTTTGAAGTCAGCATTGATTGCCCCGGACATTGCCTTCCACCTTCTACAGCCAACACATTGCCAGCCGGAGACTCTTGTGATATTAATACACCTATATGCGACCTGAACGGATACCGTGGAAATACGTCCAACGCGTATTCAACGGATCACGAATATATTGATTTTTACAATGATGGCACCTTTTGTGGCGGGATCAACAACAACTCCTGGTTATCTTTTATGGCAGATTCTACCGATGTGGTACTGGATGTGTGGGTTAGAAACTGCCAGGGTAGTGCCAATCCCGGGAATCCCATCGAAGGCATTCAATTGATGATTTTTGATACCGACTGCAGCACGTTTACCCCCGTTTCAAACTGTTGGAGTCCTGGAAAACAGCTAAGCGGTCAAATTACGGCGTCAGGACTTTCACCTGGGAACAATTACCTTATTATGGTTGACGGATATGCTGAAGATGTATGCGAATACATTTTTGCCGCCAGTTCAGGTGCTGTTGTGGCTGACGCAGGACATGATCACTACATCTGCGAAGGTGAACCGGTTGATCTTACAGCCACAGGAGGTACTTCGGTAACCTGGTCATCCACCCCGGAAGATGCCTCCCTGGACGGACAGGAAACCAATCAGACCATCACTGTCTTGCCGGGCGAAACAACCACTTACACAGCTACCGTCACCGGTTTAAATCCGGATTGTCCGGGCACCGCTGATGTCACTGTGTTCGTTAATTCTGCTTCCGCTTCATTCACTGGCTTGGATACAGAATATTGCGAAGACGATGCCACACCCGTCACATTAAACGGAAATTATGCTACAGGCAGTTTTTCCGGGAATGGTGTTGTTGGGGAGCAGTTTACCCCGGCCGACGCAGGCAGTGGCACACATGCCATCACCTATGCATACGATTATTCTGTCATCACGGCTTTCCAGGATGATTTTGATCCTGCCCCCGAAACAGGCTGGGGACACGGAGCTACCTATGGAAGTGATTCATGGGCAGTAGGAACACCACAGGGTGGAGACGGAGGTAATTCCAACACCACATCCAATCCCGACCCAACCACCGATCACACATCAACCAACCTTGATAATCAAGTGTATGGACAGGGTCTCGATTACGGGCAGGCCGATGGTGTAGGAGGCCACTATGACAATTCGTATGAATGGCTGCTCTCACCTGAAATTGATTGTTCCGGGTTGAACAACACACAACTCAGCTTTTGGCGGTATGCCAATTTTGAACCTGATTACGATACTGCCTTTGTGGAAATCAGCAACGATCTTTCAACATGGTATGACCTGCCACATCCCCAATATCCAGAAGATGATCAATGGACACAGGTGATTTATGATATTTCTGCATACGCTGACAACGAATCCACGGTCTGGATACGCTGGACATCAAAATCTGACGGAGCGCAAGCCTATTCCGGATGGAACCTTGATGATGTTACCGTTACAGGCATTGTAACCGGTGGATCGTGCACCAGCACTGATGTACAATATACCACAGTAAAGGAACTTCCTGTGGTTAATGCCGGCACCGATGTGGATATCTGTGAAGGGGAAGAAGCAGTGCTTAACGGAAGCGTTTCCGGAGATGTTAATACAGGTTCATGGGCAACAGACGGATCAGGTGATTTTACCAATCCCACAGATCTGAATGCTTCCTATATTCCATCTCAACAGGACATTGATAATGGAACGATAATACTAAGCTTGACATCAGATAACCCGGCAGGACCATGCGGTACTAACAGCGATCAGGTATCTGTCACTATTTTGCCACTGGATGATCCGTATTTTAGCTATGAATCCGGAACGTTCTGCGCAACAGGCCCAAACGTTTCACCTACCGATATAGCTACACCCGGCGGTACTTTTTCTGCTGACCCTGCCGGATTGGATATCAACAGTTCAACAGGAGAAATTGACCTTGGTGCAAGCACCCCGGAAATAACATATACCATAACTTACACAACAAACGGAACTTGCCCGGCCAGCAGTACGTTTGAACTTACCGTGGCAAGTGGCTTTGATGCGGAATTTTATTACAACGGCCCCTATTGCCAGACAGATAATAATCCGCTTCCCCAACACAATACAGGATCAAATGGAACGTATTCCGCATCCCCGGCAGGCCTTGTCTTCATAAATCAAAATACCGGGGAAATTGATCTTCAAAATTCCGATCCCGGTACATATTCCATTACCAATACCATATCGGCATCAGGTGGTTGTGGAGAAGCCACATACACTGAAAATGGCATTACCATCTACGAAGCACCTATTGTGAATTGCAGTGATGACTTAGAAACATGTTTTGGTGAATCTGTAACACTCAACGGAACATCCGGCGGGTCAACAACAAACGTAAACTGGTCAACCAACGGTACGGGGACACTTGAAAATGCGAACCTGCTGAATGCAGTTTACACACCATCTGAAAATGACATTGACAATTCCCCCATAAAATTCTATCTCACCAGCAATGATCCGTCCGGGCCTTGTGACCCTTCCACTGACAGCTTATGGCTAAACGTGTATCCATTTCCTGAATTGACTGTTTTGACCGACAGCAGTTATTGCAATCAGCCAAACGGACAAATTCAACTTGTGGTTACCGGAAACAATCCGTTTGTTTATGATTGGAGCCACTCTTCTGAAGATCAGGCTACAGCAGATAGTTTAACACCCGGGCAATACAGTTTTACTGTGGCCGATGACAAGGGCTGTAGTGTGGATTCTTCTGCAAGCGTATTCAATATTGACCCGGGCTCCATATCAGTTGCCGGAGTTGATCCATTGTGCTACAATGATTCCACAGGTAGTTTTATCACAGAAATTGAAGGAGCCATATCACCGTATACATACATATATTCCGCAGGTGATACCATTACCAGCGATGAAAACATTGACAGCCTGAAAAACTTACCGGCAGGCACATATTTAGTTACCATCGTTGACGGCAATAATTGCACAATGTATTCTGACAGCATCATCCTTGAGTATCCCCAGGAACTTACAATCATTGACACAACCTACAATGAAAATGGACAGGGCAACATTGAAGTTGAAGTAAACGGGGGCACAGGCTCCTATAATTACATGTGGAATACAGATGACACCACCGCTGCCTTATTTAACCTTGATGCCGGGGAATATATCATCACAATAACGGATGATAACAATTGTACATTAGCCGAAGCATTTTATGTCAGTTTTAATGAACTTCTGATACCTAATGTGATAACCCCAAATGGTGATGCCCTTAACGACACCTGGGAAATTCAGGGCATTGCAGCTTACGAAAACGTGGAAATCAGCATTTTTACCCGCTGGGGTGATGATGTGTATTATTTCAATGGAACAGGAACAGAATACACAGACCAGCAAACACAATGGGATGGCACAAGAAATGGAAAGGACCTGCCCATGGGTAATTATGTAT